>JAKIUS010000034.1 GCA_021647445.1 Geopsychrobacter sp.
CGTGCAACCGTGCGGCTGGGGATGACCACCGATACCCTCGATGCTGAAGGGTCTGAGCTTGTCAGGTCTGAGGTCAATCCCGATTTGCTTGTACAGCTCCCCGAGGTTCTGGATCAGTTTCGTGGAGATATCGATCAGATTCCGCCGATGTATTCGGCCCTCAAGCGTAACGGGGTCCCACTTTATAAGCTGGCGCGGGCCGGGCAGGTTGTTGAACGCGAGGCCCGTCACGTCAGGATTAATCGGCTAGAACTGATTGCCAGTGATTTGCCCGATCTGACCCTGGAGATTGATTGCACCAAGGGGACTTATATTCGCAGTCTCTGTGCAGATATCGGTGAACGGCTTGGTTGTGGTGCGCATATTGTTGCGCTTCGTCGGCTGAGGACGGGAGCCTATCCCATTGAGCGCTGTCTGCCCCTCGAACAGTTAGATGATGCTGCGGATATCCTGCAGTCTCCAGCATTCATGTCGGTCGATGATGCGCTTGTTGAGTATCCGGTAGCGTTGCTGAGTGCTGATGCCGCCAGTCTCTTGCGCAATGGAGTGCCACCAAATCTTGAGTCTCTGGTTCACGAACCGACCTGTGTTTCTGGTGCGTTGGTCCGGTTAGTTTTTGATGGCCATCTGCTGGCCATGGCCCGCTATGCGCCGGAACGCCTTAAGGAGCGGCGCGGAGATTTTGAATTAATTCGGGGTTTTAATTGTCAAAACCCGGCTGATTAGCACTTTACAGTCCTGATTGGCTGTGGTAAATAGTTTTGGTTGTATATCTGAAACAGATCTGCGCTCCATAATGGAGGGCGTAAAAGTAGAATAAAAGGAGAATCCAGGTGCTTGGCACAGAACGCAAACTAGAAATTATCGAAGAGTACAAACGTCACGAAGGCGATACCGGATCCCCGGAGGTGCAAATTGCCCTTCTTTCTGAGCGGATCGGGTACCTGACAGACCACTTCAAAACACATAAAAAAGACCATCATTCCCGTCGTGGTTTGCTTAAAATGGTCGGTCAGCGTCGACGCTTGCTCGATTATCTGATTAAGCAAGACGTTGAGCGCTATCGCACCATTATCAAAGCTCTCGGCATCCGTCGTTAAAAAGAGCAGCATGCTCAGTCGTTGAGCATGCTGCTTTTGTTTTTGTTTGGCTCTGGAGGCTGTCCGGAGAGAGGATCTGTTTTCAGGTTCTGTCTCAGGCCAACCTCCAAAAGCTTTTTAACCGGCTTATTTTTTCATCAGACGATTGAACGTCTGCAGAGAAGGAGTAGATTATGGCCTTTCACAAGGTAGAGATTGAGTTTAACGGTCAGCCGTTGACTCTGGAAACAGGTAAGATGGCACGTCAGGCCGACGGTGCGGTTATTATCACTTATGGTGATACCAAGGTTATGTGTACGGTGGTCTCCGCCAGGAAGATGCGTGAAGGACAAGATTTCTTCCCCCTGACCGTCAACTATGCAGAAAAATTTTATGCAACCGGCAAGATCCCGGGCTCTTTTTTCCGTCGTGAGCGTGGTTCCACCGAGCGCGAGACCCTGATTTGTCGTTTGATCGATCGCCCCATGCGTCCGCTCTTCCCCAAGGGGTACATGTTTGAAACCCAGATCATGCCTTCGGTTATCTCTGCTGATTGCGTGAATGATCCTGACACTCTGGCGATGGTTGCCGCTTCGGCATCTGTTGCTATCTCGGATATCCCTTTTGACGGTCCGATTGCGGCGGTACGTGTCGGTCGCGTTGATGGCCAACTTGTCGCTAACCCGACCTTGGAGCAGCAACAGCAGAGTGACCTTGAGATTGTTGTCTCCGGTTCGCGTGATGCCGTCATGATGGTTGAGGGTGAATCACAGTTCTTCACCGAGCAGGAGATGCTTGATGCAATCTTCTTCGGTCATAAGGCGTTGCAGCCCCTGATCCAGAGTCAAACTGAATTGGCCAAACTGGTCGGCAATACCAAACGCGAGTTCATTGTGCCTGAGGTTGATGCTGCATTAGCCGCCAAAGTTACCGAACTGGCTGAGACCAAGGTCGCCGAACTTGTAAAGATTCAGTCGAAACAGGAACGTTATGCGGCACTGGCCGATAATCGGGCGGTTGTCCAAGCGGAACTGGCTGAAGAGTATGCAGATCGTGATGGAGAAATTGCGACGATTCTCGGCGCGGTCGAGAAACGTGTGGTCCGTCAGATGGTTGCTCGTGACAAAATCCGCATCGATGGTCGCGATATGAACACGGTTCGTCCGATCAGTTGTGAAATCGGTGTTCTGCCGCGTGCCCATGGTAGCGCACTCTTTACGCGTGGCGAAACTCAGGCTTTGGTAACCAGCACGCTGGGAACCGGGACTGACGAGCAGCGGATGGACAATATACAGGGGATGGAATTCAAGAAATTCATGCTGCACTACAATTTCCCTCCTTTCTGTGTTGGTGAAACCAGTATGCGTCTCTTCCCGGGGCGTCGTGAAATTGGTCATGGTATGCTGGCCGAGCGGAGCGCCGCCAAAATTCTGCCCAAGCATGAAGACTTCCCCTACACGATTCGTATCGTGTCGGATGTACTTGAGTCGAACGGTTCTTCGTCGATGGCTTCGGTCTGTGGCGCCTCTCTGTCGTTGATGGATGCCGGGGTGCCGGTTAAAGAAGCGATCGCTGGTATCGCCATGGGTCTGATCAAAGAAGGCGATGATATTGCGATCCTCTCTGATATCCTCGGTGATGAAGATCATCTCGGTGATATGGACTTTAAGGTGACCGGTTCTGCTGACGGCATTACCGCCCTGCAGATGGATATCAAAATCACCGGTGTAACCAAGGAAATCATGCAGGCTGCCCTTGAGCAGGCCAAAGAAGGCCGGATTCATATTCTGGGTGAGATGGCCAAGGCGATCAGCAGTTCCCGCGAAGAACTTTCGGAGTACGCGCCACGTATCACCACGATCAAGGTCAAAACTGATCAGGTTCGCACCGTTATCGGCGCGGGTGGCAAAAACGTACGTGGCATCATCGATGCGACCGGTTGTGCCATCGATATTCAGGATGACGGTTCGATTAATATCGCTTCGTCTGACGGCGATGCCGCCAAGTTGGCGATCAAGATGATCCGTGACCTGACTCAGGAAGCCGAAGTCGGCAAGTTTTACGATGGTACGGTTCGCAAGATCATGGAGTTTGGCGCTTTTGTTGAAATTTTCCCGGGCACTGATGGTCTGGTTCATATCTCTGAGCTGGCGAAAGAGCGTGTGCGCACCGTAAGTGAAATTCTTAAAGAAGGTGACAAGGTGCTGGTAAAATGCATCGGTGTTGACCGGCAAGGCAAGATCAAGCTCTCGCGCAAGGAAGCCCTCGATCAAAAATTGCCTGAAGAAGGTTAAGTCTGACAGGCTGCTCGGCCTTTGGCCGGAGTCCAATAAACGGGCTCCCCGTAAGTGAGATCTCATCTGATTGAGATGGAAGCTTTTGGGGAGCCCGATTTGCATTTTGCTTTGATCTGCCGTTTAAGGATTGATGATGCCGGCATCGCCATTGGTGCAATTTAAAAAACTTCGTCCCTCTGCAGTTTTGCCCGCTTATATGACTGAGCTTGCCGCCGGTATGGATATCTGTGCCTTGTCTGAAGCGCCAATAACTCTTGCACCCGGTCAGAGATGCCTGGTACCGACCGGGTTGGCAGTAGCGATTTCCCCGAACTATGAGATTCAAGTCCGTCCACGTTCGGGATTGGCCCTGCGTCAGGGTATTGCACTGGTAAATAGTCCGGGGACCATCGACGCCGATTATCGTGGTGAAATCGGTATAATCCTGATCAACCACGGAGAGAAACCTTTTGTGATCTCACCTGGGGACCGTATTGCGCAACTGGTCGTCGCGCCGGTGGTACACTGCCGGATTGTTGAAGTGGCAGAACTCTCTGAAACCCATCGTGGTGAGGGTGGTTTTGGCCATACCGGGGTCAATGGAGTTAGTTAAGGGATGAGCGAACCGACTAAACCTGAAGATCTTCTTGAATTCCCCTGTCAGTTTACCTTTAAGGCCGTGGGAAGCAGTGGCCCGGATTTCTCTTCTGCCATTGCTGCGGCAGTAGGTCTGCATGCTGTGGTGCCTCGGGATGCTATCCATACCCGGCCAAGTGGCAAGGGAAATTATCAAGCTGTGTCCATTATGGTCAGTCTGCAGAGCTATCAGCAGTTAACCGCTATTTATGCCGCCATGAAAGACGTAAATGGCGTGAAAATGTTGCTATAATTTTTCAGTAAAGGTATTTTCTTTTTATTTCGCTTTCGGGAGGATGGTATGCGGCACAAGATAAATCCTGACAATCCGCAGCTTCGCCTTGTCAGACAGGTAGTAGACAGTCTTCGTCAGGGTGGGGTCATCATTTATCCTACTGATACGACCTATGGTCTGGGCTGTGATATTTTTAATCCCAAGGGGATCAAGAAAATCTATCAGATCAAACAGCGCGACCCGCGAAAACCGTTCTCTTTTATTTGCAATGATCTGGCCGAGGTTGCCAATTTTGCCCGGGTCAGTAACTTTGCCTTTCATATCTTGAAACGGCATCTGCCTGGCCCATACACTTTTGTTCTTGAAGCGTCTAAAATTGTTCCAGATATTCTCACGACACGTCAAAAAACCGTTGGAATCCGTATCCCTGATAATGCAATTGCTCGCCTGATTGTTCGAGAACTTGGCCATCCTCTTATCACCACCAGTGCCAATATCTCTGGAGAAAATGCCATTCAGGATCCTGATGTGATCGATGAGCGCATCGAACGCCTGGTCGATGCCGTAATCGATGGTGGTGTCTCGATGGGTACCGAATCTTCGGTTATCAGTCTGATCGACGATCGAATAGAGGTCCTGCGTGAAGGGGCCGGCGACCTTTCCTGGATCGATTAATAATGACTTGTGCTGCTTTGGTTAAGTCGATTCAGGTTGCCTTTTATCGGCGGGTTCCTGCCGTAGGCTGTAATTGGCGGGATCCGTGTGACTGGGCGGCCGCTGAGGAGATGCTGGTGGCTCTGGCCGTTGAACTCAGGTCGTTTCAGATCGAACTGACTGTGGTGAGCGAACAGACCGAGATCGCCGTTCGTGGTTATGGGGATATTTTAAATGCGATCCGTCTGCGCTATCCCACTGGCGGCTTTGCCAACACCTGCCTTGGCCATGTTATTGGTTCCAGCCCCAATCGTGATCTCGCCACTGACCTGAAACGCGGCATCAACCGACTACTTTTTGCGCCTGAGACGGTTGAACCCCAGGGCAGCGATAAGGTTATCTGTCATAATTGCGGTTGTGGATGTTGATTGTCCGGTTACCGAATCAAAAAAACGGTCGCTCTCTGTCTGGAGATCGGCCGTTTTTTTGTGTGTGTTTTGTGAGTAGTTAACGGGTAAAGGTCAATTTGCGCTCAAGGTCCATCGAGTGTGACATCCGTTTTGCCTGCTCCATACTGATAATATCCTTCTGGCAAAGCTGTATTAGATGCTGATCCATCGATTGCATCTGATACTGGGCACGCCCCTTCTCGATATGCTGTTCGATATCATCCAGCAGGCCTTCCTTGATGCAGTGTTGAATTGTGGTTGTTGAGCGCATCACTTCGATAACCGGTAGGATACGCTCGGCTTTTTTATCCTTGATGAGTCGCAGAGAGATGGTCGCGACCAGAATATCGGCCAGACGATGACGGATGTTCTCCTGGGTTTCTGGTGGATAGTAACTAATGATACGGTTGATCGTTGAGGCCGCATTTTGCGTATGTAGAGTCGAAAAGACCAGATGTCCGGTCTCTGCCGCCTTGATACAGGCATCAATTGTTTCAAGATCACGCATTTCACCGACCATAATCACATCAGGGTCCATGCGTAACGCCGAACGCAGAGCGCTGCTGAAGGTATCAGTATCGATGCCGACTTCGCGTTGAATGATGCAGCTTTTTTCGGAGGAGAATAGAAATTCTACCGGATCCTCAATGGTTAATATGTTGTAGCTGCAGGTTGCATTGATGTGGTTAATCATTGATGCCAGGGTTGTCGATTTCCCGTTTCCGGTTGGGCCGGTAACCAGAACCAGTCCATTTGGGGCCTTTACAATATCGCCTAGAACTGACGGCAGGTTTAGATCCGAGAAATTACCGATTTCCGGCGGGATCACCCGCATAACAATGCCGATATATCCACGTTGTTTAAAGAGGCTAACCCGAAACCGTCCCCCATTGTCGAGGGCGTAGGAGGCATCAAGTTCGGTTAAATCTTCCGGAAGGGCACGGTTGTTTTTTTCCATGATCCTGCGTGCGATAAATTCAGTATCCTGGCTGGTCAGCAATGGCAGTTTTGAGCGGATCAGTTGGCCGCGGCCTCTGAAAAAAGGAGGATTGTCGACTTCAAAATGGACATCTGATACACGTTTTTCGAAGGCGATCTGTAGAATCTGGTTGAGTGTACGAGCGTCCATGTGGGAATCCTCTAGAAGCAAAACTTAAGTGAAAAGTTTCCTGAGTATATATCAAAAAGGCTTCATCGTCTGTTTTTAATGGTTTTATCCAGGGCCAGACCTGCGATCCACGCCAGGCTGGATAAATGTTCAGTGTCAATTTTTTTCTCGGGAGATTGGCCAAAATCGGCATAGATCAATCCCAGGGTCCGCCCTGCAGCAACCAGTGGTAAGAGCAAGATCTTTGATTTGTTGGGCGCACTTATTTCGCCGAATATGGCTTCGCGAATGGTCGGATCATCAACCGCATCATAAAATAAGGCTCCATCGTCAATGACCCGTGTTAGTAATCCCTCGGCGCCTATGGGAACTTTGAAGCGTAAGGGGGCTGAGGTGCCTTCTTTTTTGTCGCTATTCACACCGAAAGATTTTTCTGCAATCAATTCATCTTTGCGGACGACTAAGGTCAGGCTGCGCTCGAAAAAATGACTGGTTTGCTGAAGCAGGAAAAAGGAAATTTCGCTTGCCGATTGCAGATTGCGCAATTCGTTGAGCAGGCTGATTTGGTCCTTGTTATCAAGTGAGGGGCTCTGCTTGAGATTCTTGATGAAGCCAGGGAAGCTCTCCAGAAATTGAATGAAATCGGTAATAAACGTATCGCGACGATTTTCGGCGATTGAACGTGGGATGATGGCACTAGCACCAGTGGTCAAGGCCTGCAGTGAATAGAGATAGTCGATAGGAGCGGCAATCTGGACCCTTAGTAATTGCGGGAAGACGCTCGCCATCTTTTGTCTTAGGCCGGTGATTTCATCTTTAGTGAATCCTTCTTGCGTTGCGACCGGGCAGTCGAATACCAGAATGGGGCTTAATTCTCGATCGAGGCTTTGACCGATTTTATGCTCAAGTTCCGCTGCTGAAGACGCAGTGAAAACCATGATGCCAACATATTTGCACGCACTAATCAACCCGTGCATATCCAGTTCATCTGCACCATAAAGGATAATCGTTTGACCTGGTTGTTGATCTGTATGGTCCTGGTTCTCAATAATATTGGTTTTTTCCGTCAGGTAATTAACCAGTTCTTTGCGTTGAGGTGATGGGAATTCAGGTAACATCGCCCGGACCTTTTGGCGGTGTATTTCTGATGGATCAAAGGCTTCAAGGCTGGTAAAAACTTCGGGAACCGGTATGTCGATCTGGTCGATGGCACCGAGCCCAAGCATATCTGCGGACAGGTCTTCTGTCAGGGTTGAATCTTTCATGGTTTCATGATTTTGCGGGGTAGGGTTGCTGTTGCTCGTCATAGTAGAGAGGTCGTCAGAGGAAAATCCCGCTGCGCGTTTCTCATCATAAATGCGCAGCGCGTCCAGCAGCACCATCTGGGTATCAAAATTCAATTCTTGATGTAACTTTTCGGGGATATATCGATATTCATCATTAATGTCGACAACATCGACATCTAAGGTGAAGGTGCCTCTTTGCCAACTGACCATTTCGACGATGGTCAGTTCGATGAGGCATTCCAGCCCTTTGTAGGCGGCATCTTTGGCTATGACTTGTTTTTCGATCAACATGCCGATCAGGGCGCGTCGCTGATTCCCTGCGGCCTTCTGTTCCTTTAATGCCTCATCTAGTGTTTCCTTGCTGATTGATCCCATTTCAACGAGAATTCTACCGATGCGAATGGAGCCATCATAATGATTGGCGCTGACTATGAACCCTTTGCAGAAGACAATCTGGCTGTGCCCCTTGCCGCTGGTAACACAGAGGGTTCCTGATTTACGGGTTGAATGGAGAAGTTGGATGACATCGACAATAGCCAGGTCTTCGAGGTTTCCGGCAAAGGACATGGGCTGCACTTCTCCTTTGATGATTTTAATAAGAACATCTGCTATAGTAAGTGAAATTTTTAATGGTGACATTAAACTAAAAAATGGTTAAGGATTCAAGGGCTCATATTCTTTCAATCGTATTGCTGCTGCTTTGATACTAAGGAGTCTATGCTGCGTTTTTTTTTCATCATATTACTGACATTGCTTTATTGTCCTTCTGTTCTGGCAACGACCTTACCTGCTGAGTTGCGGCCAACTCGATATCTTGAAGTTATCGCTGGTCTGAGGCCAAAACGTCTTCCAGAGATATTTACAGAGAAAATGACTGGAATGTCTTTGGTGAAAATTAACGGAAGTTGTTTTGATATGGGCAGTCCATTGACCGAAAAAGGTCGTGGCAAGGATGAGGGCCCGGTACATGAGGTATGCGTGGATGATTTCTGGCTTGGCCGTTATGAAGTGACAAATGCAGAGTTTCGTATGTTTAAGGCCGACCAAGATAGTCATAAGTTTAATGGTGATGATTTAAATGGTGATCAACAGCCAGTCGTCTATGTTAGTTGGCAAGATGCAACGGCCTATGCTGCCTGGTTGTCCAGTAAAAGTGGGCGAAAATTTCGCTTACCGACCGAAGCAGAATGGGAATTCGCGGCGCGGGCTAAAACATTGACAACTCATTATTGGGATTCAGATTCAGGTGACGCTTGCGTATATGCAAATGTCGGCGATAAATCTGCCAAAAAAAATTGGCAAAGCTGGTCCTTTCACCCCTGTGATGACGGCTATGCGGCAAGTGCCCCCGTGGGGTCTTTTAAGCCTAACGCATTTGGTCTTTATGACATGCTGGGAAATGTCTGGGAATGGACAAACGATCGTTATGCCGCAACATATGGCGATCGGTCTTCGAAGAAGAAACCTCCCGGCCCGGCAACGGGCAAGTACC
>JAKIUS010000035.1 GCA_021647445.1 Geopsychrobacter sp.
AGGCCGGCTGTCCGGGTTGTTCTGACTGTTTGACTGTCCTCTGTTTAGCATAGGCGGGTGTGTACGACAAGAACCTTTGTGTTTCTCTGAGTTTAGGACTTTTGCACACAGCTTATGCACAGCCACCTCACAATATATAGTGGGTCAAGTAGAAAAAAATATCTAGATGTTGTGTTTTCTCCCTATTATTTAAAATCGAAATCATGGTAGGTTTTGAGCCTGCCACTGGCCTTGCCGCGTTCCGTTCGGGACCTGCCGGTTTCTGTTCTTGAGGCTCTTGATTATTGGGTTCCGTCATCTCTGGAGGGAGAAAAATGATCGATTTTATTCGCAAGCGCGACGGACGCCTGGTTCCGTTCGAAGAAGCAAAAATCTCCCATGCCATCGTTAAGGCGGTCGAGGCCGTTGGTGGTGTCGATTTCGGCAAGGCGACCGATATCGGTCGCCAGGTCTGCGGTATTCTGGATATCCTTTACAAGGATGGCCGTGTGCCGACCGTCGAGAACGTGCAGGATCTGGTTGAGAAGATTCTGATCGAAAACGGCCATGCGAAGACCGCCAAGGCTTATATTCTCTACCGTAAGCAACGCGAGGGGCTGCGTGAGACCCGGGAGTTCATGAAGGAATCGATCGAAGCGATCGATTCTTATCTGGTGCAGGAGGATTGGCGGGTCAATGAAAATGCCAACATGGGCTATTCTCTGCAGGGTCTCAATAACCACATCGCCGCGAATATCACCAGTAATTACTGGCTGAATAAAATCTATCCGACCGATATCGCCAATGCGCACCGTGAGGGTGATTACCATATCCATGATCTGGGGATGCTGTCGGTTTATTGCTGCGGCTGGGATCTGAAGGATCTTCTGCTTAAGGGCTTTACCGGAGCCTATGGCAAGGTTCAAAGTGGGCCGGCCCGTCACTTTCGTTCTGCTTTGGGGCAGGTGGTTAACTTCTTTTACACCCTGCAGGGTGAAGCGGCCGGAGCTCAGGCTTTTGCTAATTTTGATACCCTGCTCGCACCCTTTATTGCTTATGACGGACTTAAATATTCTGAGATAAAGCAGTGCATGCAGGAGTTTGTTTTCAATATGAATGTGCCGACCCGAGTCGGATTTCAAACCCCGTTTACCAATATCACCATGGATATGGTGGTGCCCAACAATATGGCCAGCGAAGCGGTCATTCTAGGCGGTGAGCTGCAGGATCGCTGCTATGGTGAGTTTCAGGCGGAGATGGATCTGTTGAATCGCGCTTTTTGTGAGGTGATGATGGCTGGCGATTCGGCCGGTCGTATCTTCTCCTTTCCGATTCCGACCTATAATATTACCGTCGGCTTTGATTGGGACGATCCACGCTTCGAACCGATCTGGGAGATGACCGCCCGCTACGGTATTCCCTATTTCAGCAATTTCATGAACTCTGAAATGGACCCTGAAGATGCGCGCTCCATGTGTTGTCGGCTGCGTCTCGATAATCGTGAACTGCGTCGTCGTGGCGGCGGTTTGTTTGGTTCAAACCCGCTGACCGGTTCCATAGGTGTGGTCACTATCAATCTGCCGCGTGCTGCCTATGTGACCGATTGTATGACCGATTTTTTCGAGCGTATCGGTCGATTGATGAAACTTGCCTTTGAATCCCTTGAACTTAAGCGCAAACAATTGGAGCGTTTTACCGAAGAGGGACTCTACCCTTTTAGTAAATTTTATCTATCGGGAATTCGTGAACGTTCGGGCCGTTTCTGGGATAATCATTTTTCGACCATCGGTCTGATCGGTATGAACGAAGCCTGTCTCAACCTGATCGGCGTTGGTATCGATAGCGAAGAAGGGCAGTCGCTGGCGAAGGCGACCCTCGACTTCATGCGCAAGCAGCTTGAAGCGTTTCAGGAAGAGAGCGGTTACCTTTATAATCTGGAAGCGACTCCCGCCGAAGGGACCAGTTTTCGGCTTGCCAATCGTGACCGCAAACGTTTTCCAGATATCATCACCGCCGGAAGCGACGAGCCCTACTACACCAACTCGACCCAATTGCCGGTCGGTGCGACCGAAGATATCTTCTCTGCTTTGCAACACCAGGATCAGTTGCAAACGCTCTATACCGGCGGCACCGTTTTTCATGGTTTCTTGGGGGAGCAGCTCGAAGATTGGCGCAGTGCCCGTCTGTTGGTCCGGCGCATCGCAGAGAACTTTCATCTGCCCTATTTCACCCTGAGTCCAACCTTTACGATTTGTCCGGTGCATGGCTATATCGCCGGCGAGCATTTTTCTTGCCCGCATCATCAGGCTGGTCGGGCGGCATAGGGAGAGTTCGACGTTCCAAGTTGAAACCTGTACATGTGACAACGAACAACTTTTATTTCTGGAGGAAATATGTCGACTAAATGTAATTCGAAAACTGAAGTTTATTCAAGGGTTTGTGGCTTTTTTCGTCCTGTTCAGCAATGGAATAGAGGGAAGAAGGAAGAGTTTCGTGAGCGCTCAGAGTATGTGATCGCAAAAGAAAAGAAGGACTGATCGATTTGCTGATTTACGGGTTTCAGGGGACCAGCCTGCTCGATTTTCCAGGGCGGGTCGCTTCTCTGGTCTTTACTGGGGGCTGTAATCTGGCCTGCGCTTTTTGCCACAACCCTGGTCTGGTTCGCGATCCAGAACAGTATCCTGTCCTGTCGGAAACTGAGTTGTTTGCAGATTTAAATCGGCGTCGTGCCTTTATTGACGGGGTTGTTGTCTCTGGAGGAGAACCGACTTTAGCGACGGATCTTGAGGATTTTCTGGGTCGTATCAAGGGATTAGGTTTGCAAATCAAGCTTGACAGCAATGGTTTGCGGCCGCTGGTTCTGGCTCGTTTGCTCGATAAAGGGCTGATTGATTATCTGGCTATCGATCTTAAAACCGCTCCTAGTCGTTACGCTGAGCTCTCCTCTGGTCCTGTCGATTCGAACTTGTTGGTCGAGAGTTGTCGTTTGGCGATTGAGTGCGCGCCAGAATATGAATTTCGCACGACCTGTGTGCCAGGCCTGGTCACGACAAATGAATTAAATGAGATGGGTGAGGTAATTCGCGGTGCGTCACGCTGGGTGCTGCAGCAGTATATCCCCCGCGAAGAATTATTGGGGGATGCGCCGAGTGAACCCTATGCGGCCAGCGAGTTTGAACGTCTATCGACACTCGCGAAGCCCTATGTCACACGGGTTGATGGCCGCGGATGGTAATTCAGTGCTCTGGAACGATCATATTGCTGTAGCAGACGTTTGATGCCGCCCTTAAGCGTGGTATTTGTGAAAATGGTATATCGAAGGAGGGATTTGGAAGCCGTGGCCTGAGTGTCGCGGCTTTTTTTAGGTAGAGGATGTTTAAAAGATCAGCCACAACAGGGCGCTGAAGCAGAGCGCACTGATAACCGTGCCTGCCATGATATAGAGCAGGTAGTCGAGTGCATTGCGATTTTTATGTGGTGATGATGATGGCATGTTTTGCACCCCTCTGCTGTGGAGACTAAGACGCTCATTAAAGCCATGCAAAAGAAATGCCGCAGTTTTGCGGAAAGTTTTGCTTGATGGATAAATTGATTGCAAATCAGGTGGTTAGGGTGGGAGCTCGTGTTTTTAGGGGGACGTCGCGCCGGTTGGTGTGACGTCCCCACTGGTCTTATGACGGATTAGTTAATTATTTATCCAGCTTGTGGCAGAAAAGGCAACGCAGTTTCGGTGGGTGGTCTGCCGGGAAGGGGACCTGATCCGGATTGTGGCAATTTTGACAGAATTTTTCGGCGGCTTTTTTGCCCGCCGTGCCATCTTTCTGTACCATCGCATAGAACTTCTGGTGGGTATCATTTTGCGGAAGGTGTTTTGTCGTCTCTGCTGGGGCCATCCACAGTACGATCACGATGATCAGCCCACCGAGTAAAACCAGAATGTCACGTTTTTTCATGGAGTCTCCTGTTGTTATTTGGTCAGTAGTCAGTAGTTCAGGTTCTAACTTGGAACCTCGAACGTCGAACCTGTCATCTGTTTGTTATTCGGAGCGGATAAAGAGCAGATAAACAAACAGGATGGCTGAGGCCCCGCCGCCGCCAATCAGAATCCAGATGCCTGGTCCCGAGAGTCCTTCGGTCCCTGTTCCCTGGGCAACAGCGTATGAAAGCGCATAGATGAATCCGCCAATTCCGATGATGAGTCCTGAAATTGTTCTCCAGCCGATAAAATAGGTGATGGCAATGGCCAGAGCTAGTCCGCCAAGGACATAGGGGTTTTGTCCCAGGCCGCTAATATTCCAGGCCGCGAGTTGTTCCATGATTCGATCGGTGCGGAAGTTTGTCATGAAATCGAGAAAGTGTTGCCAGCTCATTTAACCTCCCTTGCCAGGGTCGCTCCTGACCGTCTTATCTAAATGTCGATAACTGTACAAGATTATCAAGTTTTTTGTAAATTAAAAGAGACTGATGAAGGCAAAATCTTGACTTCGCAGAGTCGCTTGCCTACGATGAATTTCTTTACCCTTTAGCGATAGGGATTTCGCGAGTGTTGCCCCTCTTATGAAACAGCAGGCCATAGGAATATTCGACTCAGGAGTTGGTGGCTTGACGGTTTGTCGCGAGCTGATCCAGCGTCTGCCGGCAGAGCGTTTTTATTACCTTGGAGACACGGCGCGCGTTCCCTATGGAACCAAGAGTTCCGAAGCTGTTTGCCAGTATGCAACCGAGGCGGCAGATTTTTTATGCGCGCAGGGGATCAAACTACTGGTTGTTGCTTGCAATACCGCTTCGGCGGTGGCTTTGACGGAATTGCGTGAGACGCTAAATATCCCAGTTATTGGAGTGTTGGAACCGGGCGCCCGGGCTGCAGTTGCTACCGGTGCCAGGCGGATTGGTGTCATCGGTACCGAGGGGACGATCGGCAGTGGTTCGTATGAAAAGGCCCTGGACAGGCTGGCTCCGGATCTCGCGGTTTTTACTGCCGCTTGTCCCTTGTTCGTTCCTCTGGTTGAAGAGGGGTGGAGGGAGCATTCAGTTGCCAGACAGGTTGCCGCAGAATACCTTGCACCGCTTTTAGCGCGAGAAATCGATGCTCTGGTCCTCGGTTGTACGCACTACCCCCTGCTTGAAACGGCCATTCGTTCGATTGTAGGTTCCGAGATGCCGCTTGTCGATTCGGCAGCCTCGACCGCGGCAGAAATCGTTGACTTATTGGAAAAGGAAGGGCTTTTGACCTCTGCCGTTTGTGGTGAACAACGGTTTTTTGTTACGGATGTTCCGGTTCGCTTCCGCCGGATAGGCGGGGATTTTCTCGGCACCGAGTTGCAGTTTGTCGAACGGGTTCATATCGGTTGTTAGCTTTCTCTGCTTAGGTCTGGTTCGAAAGGCATTAGTGGTTTTTGGTATGAAGAGACTTGTTCTATGGTTCGGGGGCTTTGCCCTGGTTCTGCTGCTTGTTTTGTGGGTGGTGTGGCCCCAAAGGTCTGGGGATTCTGGTCCTGCTGGGGTGGCAAGGCCTCAGTTGGAGCCGCGTGATGTCGTGCTTTACTTTGCTGATCCTGCTGGCGTCGCGTTGGTCTCAGAAGAACGTAAGATTGCTGGCTGCAACGAGGAGCGTCAGTGTATTGCGCAAACTATTGAAGCGCTGGCCCAAGGGTCCGATCGATTGTTTCCGGTTATTTCCGAGCGTACGCGCGTTCTTGGAGTCGAGATCAAGGATGATCTGGTCCGGGTAAATTTTAGTCGTGACCTGGTCAATCTTCATCCTGGGGGGGATATGTCGGAGTTACTTACTGTCTACGGCCTGGTAAATACTCTGGCGGTGAACTTCCCGGCACTGCATCGATTGCAGATCCTGATTGAAGGCGAGGTGCCGCTGACTATGAAGGGGCATGTTGATATCTCTCGACCGGTCAAGGCGGAGTTTCGCTACAGCTATGTCCCCGGGATTGAAGAGGACGCATCTTTGGGCGAAGACGAGGGGCCGCAGTCACCACCGGAATGATAGTTTAGTTAATTGCGGGATTTCAGATGAAACGTTGCGTCATATGACGGAATATGATATTTAAGATTTCTAAGAATTTTATCGGGGACTGCTATGATTGTTGGGTTTAATCATAATATTTTATATCGAGGGGTCGGTTTTCATGTTCAGACCGAAGATAGCGGTCTAAAGAGTCCTAATCTGGTGACACTGCTCTATCATGGCGGCATCATCGTGACCTCGCAGAAAACCTCTTACGCCGATATTCTGACCGTCGACGAGCTTGACCAGGTTGTTGAAGAGTTAGCCAAGGAGCAGCACAAGGGGATGTTGCGGCGTCTGACCAGGGGCGAATTTGACCAGCGTATCTGTGCCCTGGGAATCGAGATCGAAGGCGTAGCGCCGCTTGCAGCGGAGAGCCCTGTTGTTGACCCTGTCGGTTCCTCCGGAAAGGTTGAAGAGGCTGCCGTTGCTGAGGTCGCCGCAGTGGATGGCGTTTATGAAGAGTCCTCGGTGGTGAACAGTGCGACAGAGGAACCGCTTGTGGCCATTGAGCCAGCGTTCGAACCCCTGAGTGCTGAAGATCGTAATCCACAGCAAAATGTGTCTGAGGCTCTTGATGACCTTATTTTTTCCTATCTGACGGGGGGCGATGAAGAGGGTTAGGACGATCATTTCTGCTCGGGCTCCATCCCCTCTGCTCAAGAGCGAATCTGGCATCTCGCTGGTATTGGTTCTTGTTGTCATGACCATTGTGGGTTTGTCGGCCGGGCTCGCGGGCTCCTCGTGGAGCAGCTTGGTGCGTCGGGCACGTGAAGCTGACCTGCTCTGGAAGGGAGACCAGATTCGGCGTGCAATCGGTTCTTATTATCTCTCCTCCCATGGGCAGGGCGCTTCTAGAATATTTCCATCAAAACTCGACTATCTGTTGAAAGACCCACGTTTTCTGGAGACCAGAAGGCACCTGCGACGACTCTACCCCGATCCGATGACGGGACAGGACTGGGAGCTGATCAAGGATAAAGGGGGGCGGATAAAGGGTGTGCGTTCTTCCCTGGCTGAAGAGCCCTTTAAACAGGGTAATTTTTCTGAAGAGAATAAAGATTTTGAAGGGCGCGGCCTTTACAGTGAATGGGAGTTTGTCTACATCCCTCAAAAGAAAAAGCAGGTATCGGGTCAATCGTCTGTGGAAAATAGAAGCCAACCGTCCGGCAGTGTCGCGCCTTCAACGGGGGGGCAGTAGTCATTCGTATGGATTACTGGTTGCGTAGAAAGTGTACGGCGGCAGGTAATGCAAGAATTAATTGGTGACTTTATCCTGATCCGTTTCTGTTGATCCTCACTCAGATCTCTTTTTTTTGGTATATCCTTGGAGCCTTTGCATGTTTAAGAGTTTGATCACACGTATCATTCTATTTAATGTGCTGTTGCTCGCCTTGGGGGTTGGCATTTTCACCCTGTTTCATCTCTATCGTGAACAGGCCCATCTGATTGGAACCACGCGTCACCATGCCAATATGCTGCTCGGCACCATTGAAAAATCCATTTTTAACTCTATGCGCCTCGGCAATACCTCTGAGGTGCAGGCGATTCTCGAGACCGTAGGTCATGGACATGGGATTACCGGCGTGCGGATTTTCAACCCTGAAGGGGTCATCCTGAAATCGGCCGATCCTGATGAAATAGGTGCGCGGGTCGATGGTCATGATTTCGCGATCTTTAAAAAACAGTTGTCCGAAGGTGTTTTTCAGTTAAAAGAGGGGGGGCGGGTGTTGGCGATGGTACGGCCGATCGTATCTGACGAACGTTGCTTCCGTTGCCATGGCAATGGTCGTCGGGTCATCGGCGTACTTAATATGAATTTCTCCCTAGCTGAGATGTATCTGCAGTTGCGTGAGACCAGCCAGTTATTTGTGGTTTCAACCCTGATCATTCTCGGTGTTCTTGCGGCAGGAATCTCAGTGGTCATGATCCGTTTCTTGCGTCGGCCACTCGAAAAAATCACCCAATGTATGTCGCAGGTCGAAGAGGGCGATCTGACTGTCCGCATGCACCCCGTGCCCAACGATGAAATCGGCCGCCTGATGGACGGTTTTAATGCGATGGTCGGCAATCTGGCCCGGGCCCAGAACGAACTTGAGAGTTATCATTATCAGCAGATGGAGCGGGTTGACCGCCTGGCCTCGGTTGGTGAAATGGCCGCTGGGCTGGCTCATGAGATCAAGAATCCCCTTGCGGGGATCAGTGGTGCGATCAGTGTGTTGTCTGATGACTACCCTGAAGGTGACCAGCGGCGGGACATTATGTTGCAGATTCAAACTCAGATTAATCGTCTCGACAAAACCGTCAATGATCTACTCTACTTCGGTAAGCCAGGCAGCCCTGAATTTGCTTTTGCCGATATCAATGATTTGCTCAAGCAGACCCTGCTCTTTGTCGCACAGCATCCTGAATCGAAGAATATTAACCGCATTGACGAGATGACGCGCGATCTGCCTGCGGTCTGGATCGATCTCAAGCAGATTCAGCAGGTGGTGCTCAATATCGCCCTTAACGCTGTTCAGGCGATGACCGACGGGGGCATTTTGACCGTGCAGACCGATCTTCTGAGACGCGACAGAAGTGAATGGGTGAGGGTCTGCGTTGTTGATACCGGTCCGGGAATCAGCCCTGAGATTCGGTCCAAGATATTTACCCCGTTCTTTACTACTAAGACGCAAGGGACCGGTCTGGGCCTGCCGATTTGTCGGCAGTTGATGGAGAATAACGGCGGCAGTCTCGATGTCGAAAGTAAACTCGGTGAAGGGGCGCGGTTTGTTCTGCTTTTACCAGTATTGAACTCGGCTCCCCGTGAAACCTGAAATTTATAGTCCGGAACCCTGCTGTTGGTTTTGTGGCTTTGCTGATTGATGTGAATCGAGGGGTTCATGATTTGGAGATATGGTACTGATGAAGAATAAAATTCTGGTGGTTGATGATGAGCATCTGATCCGTTGGTCTCTTGAGCAGAACCTGAAAAAACAGGGCTACGAAGTAAGTACCGCTGGTTCGGGCGAGGATGCTCTGAAGCTGTTGCAGGAAGAGACGCCCGACCTGATGCTGCTCGATATCCAGTTGCCGGGCATGAACGGTATGGAGGTTCTTGAAAAGGTCAAGGAGCTCGAAGAGGATGTGATCGTTATTATGGTTACGGCCCTCGGGGTGCTAGAAACTGCTGTCAAGGCGATGCGGCTTGGAGCTTATGATTATATCAA
>JAKIUS010000036.1 GCA_021647445.1 Geopsychrobacter sp.
GCGCTGTATGCCGATGGTGGCCATATGGTGATTTTACCCGAACTTGAAGCCGGGCTCGAAATTGCCCGGCAGGCACTTTTACATCTGAAACTGCCGGTTCCGGTTATTCAGCGGTACGCAGATGCCCTGCGTCGTGATCATTATCATCCGACTCATGGAATGAGTCCGGAAAGCCAGGAGCTGTACCTGCTCAAAAATGCTCGTGAATTTCTCGATCTGTATTGGGAACGTCTGGGGGATGAGAACCTGATGGTCGGGAAGAGCCTGCGTGAACTTGATACCCGCCGTACAACCGGGGCATCCATTGTGGGGGTTTTGCGTGCGGGAGAGTTTGTCCCCAATCCCGCAGCAGGTTTTGTTTTCGCCACCGGTGACCTGGTGGCGATCCTTGGTCATGTCGATTGCCGGGCTGATGATCTGACGTGAAGCGGCTCCTGCGCAGGATTACCTTCTGCGTTTTACCGGTCTTTTGAATCCTCCCGCCGGTTTGCCAAAAGACCTTCTTTTTGGTGCCGGTTTACGACCACGATCCACTTTGATATCCAGTTGTTGACCACAAACCTGCGCTTTGGCCAGCTTGCCAAGAACCCCTTCAGGCATGTCTCTGGGCAGATCAATCAGACTGAAATCGTGCATGATGGTAATCTTGCCAATCATGCTGGAGGGGATTCCGCCCTCATTACTGATGGCACCAACCAGATTGCCCGGTTCAACGCCATGCGCACGGCCGACTTCGACGCGGTATGATTGACGTTCTATGTCATGTCTTTGCTGCCCAGAATTGCTGCGGTCGTGGCTTTGCCCATGCTGAGCCGGTTGAATCTCTTCGCGTTCTTCTGGTTGCAGGGGACGGTCTTTTTGAATCAGAAAGGCCAGTGTCGCAGCAATGCGGCGAAAGCTGACATCGCTTTCATGCTGGTAGCCATCGATCAGATCTTCGAAAAAATCCAGTTCCTGTGCTTCCATCGCTTCGGTAACCTGCTCTTTGAACAGGCTGACGCGGCGATCGGTGATTTGCTTACGACTCGGCAGGCCCATGGGGCGGATCGGTTGGCGGGTCGAACGTTCAATCGCAGCGATCATGCGTCTTTCGCGCGGTGCGGCGAACAGGATAGCCTTGCCCGCACGTCCGGCGCGGCCGGTGCGGCCGATACGGTGAATATAAGACTCAACGTCATTGGGGATATCGTAGTTGACGACGTGACTGATCCGTTTTACGGCGAGTCCACGGGCGGCGACATCGGTGGCAACCACAATATCGAGTTTGCCGTCGCGAAAGCGCTCAACGGTCTTTTCGCGTGCGATCTGAGTCATGTCTCCATTGAGAGGGGCACAGGAAAAGCCACGTGCTTCGAGTTTTTCACTCAGCTCAAGGGTCGCAATCTTGGTGCGCACGAAGATGATCATCGCCTCAATCTCTTCGGCTTCAAGAATACGGGTCAAAGCGTCGAGTTTGTGCATGCCTTTGACCTGCCAGACAAACTGATCGATGTTCTCGGCGGTTTGGGTCTTGGTCTTGATGCGGATTTCGATGGGGTTTTTCAGGTTACGGCGCGCGACCTTAATGACTTCATTCGGCATGGTGGCGGAAAAAAGTGCGGTCTGCCGATCTTCTGGCGCATGGGAGAGGATATCTTCAACGTCAGCGATGAAGCCCATTTTCAACATTTCGTCGGCCTCATCGACGACTACAGTGCGAATTCCGTCAAGCTTGAGAGTGCCACGCCGCAGGTGATCCTGAATTCGGCCCGGGGTGCCGACCACGGCGTGAACGCCACGATGCAGTTGACGTAACTGTTGAACCATGCTTTGGCCACCGTAAATCGGCAGGACATGGAAATCCTTGAGATGACGGGCATAGGTCTGAATCGCCTCTGAGACCTGCAGGGCCAGTTCGCGGGTTGGGGTCAAGACCAGAATTTGCGGAGTGCGGTTCTTTAGTTCAAGCTTGCTGAGAAGCGGCAGGGCAAAAGCGGCCGTTTTGCCTGTTCCGGTTTGGGCTTGCCCGAGTAGGTCGCGACCCTCAAGCAGCGGCGGAATACTCTGCACCTGAATCGGCGAAGGGGTCTCGTAGCCGACCTCTTTAATGACTTTGATAATATTTGGCGCCAGGCCGAGATCAGCGAAACCGGGGTGTTGTTCTTCTGTCATATTCTGTCTTTCTTGAAGGGCCGAAATATCCGGAAGTGAATCGTAGAGGGTTCTTTGAACTACCGTGGAGTGTAAAATCTGAGGACCATCCTGAATCGTCTACTACTCCGAAAGACAAAAATATTACCGCGTCTTGTATCCCAGAGCAAGAATTTTCTTCGATATTTTAGAGAATTAGCGAAATTTCCACTCTGCTCAGAGCGATGCCTTTACCGCCTCTCAACGCTTAAGACCAACGGTAGCGATCCCGTCTTTTACACGAGACTGTTGGCAATAAGTTTTTTGGCATTTTTGATGGCCGTTAGCAGCTGGTCAGGGAGGGGATGGTCCTTTGTATAGGCAAGTCCGACAATACGCTCCAACTTTAAGTTACTGACCTTGCAGGTTGCTATGTCTGATCGCAAACCAATGGAATGGCTTGGTATGACAGAAATCCCCAGCCCGGCAGCCACGAGATCTAGGGCGTACTCTTCGGTTTTGACGGTGGCTTTGGTGTCGATATGTATATTGCTCTTTTGCACAGCGAACTGCCAGGCATCGAAGACATCGCAGGGTTGCCGGCTGATGAAGGGGACATTATTCAGCACCTCCATGGGCACGGATTTGAGCAGAGCGAACGGATGATCTACGGGCAGCGCCAGCACAAATTCATCGTGCCAAAGCTTATGGAAGGCGTCATTCTGCTCAACCATGTTGCTTGAAATGATGCGTAGATCGGCCTCTTCGCCCAGATCGACGATCGTTAGATTCAATCCCTTCACCGTGACAAGCAATTCTTTGATAATCAGGCTGATATTCTGGCCGGATAAGAAGGGCATCAGGGCCAGTTTTAATGGAATTTGCGGAGTCTGTTCATTGAACAGGTTTTTTATCGTTTCGACATCGTTCAGTAGCTTGTGGGCATAGGGGTACAGATTGTTCCCGGCAAGGGTTGGAGTCACCCCCCTGGGGTGGCGCACGAATAACTGGCGCTCCAACTCAGACTCCAAATGTTGAATGGCTGAGGAGATCGAAGGTTGGGCGACAAAGCAGCGCTTTGATGCGGCGGTCAAACTCAATTCTTCATAAACCGCAATAAAGTAACGCAGCGACCGCAGTTCCATGGTGCATTCCTCTGGGATGTGTTGGTTGAATAGTGTGTATTTAAGCATGCAGGATAGCCCTCCGGTTTAAAAGGGTCAATGAGCAGAAGGCATGCGGCCGCAAATTCTCTCTCTATTTGATTGATATATGCCCCCTATAGTCCTGATCTTTGCCCCCTACAGTAAAACTGTATTTTACATTTGTTAGGGCCTCAATTAAACCTGATAGACGCTTCAGTAAAAACCTGTTATCCCGAGTCGATCTAAAGACCGGAAGGGATTTTCGGTACATTTCCTTTTTAGCTATGCTGATGCAAGGATAATTGCTAAAATCAAACAATGTTTTTATATCGATGAGATGCTTTTTTTCTGACTTAATACGACAAGGTTGGTGCAGGACTCTGAAAATCATATATTTTCTATGGATGAGGGCATTGACAGTACTTCACGTGGGGATCCTTGATCTAGGGGGGCTGGGCGAGTTTTATTGCTCAGCCACAGATCAGGCCCAAGGGTCGGGGACGTCGGGTTCAACATTTTGTGCATTACATCGCTCTGATATTCGATCAGGGGGTTATTAGCTCAGTTTGTTTAAAAGCAAGCTGATTTGTGAAGAGGAGTGATCAATGAAACAGAAACAAATTGGATCAATCGTACTCGCTCTGGTTCTGACCGTCTTTTTTAGCAGTATCTGCTTTGGCACCACGCTGGAAGATATCGTCAAGCGTGGTGAATTGCGGGTTGCCGTTCAATCTGGGGCCCCGCCCTATGCCTTCATTGATAAGACCGGCAATCCGGCAGGTTCGATGGTTGACTTCACTCAGGGCATGGCCGACGGCATGGGGGTTAAGCTGAAAATAATGTCTTACGACTGGGATGGTCTGCTCCCCGCGCTTTTATCGGGCAAAGCCGATATATTGGCGGCTGATATGACTCCGACCTTGAAGCGCGCACTCAAAGTTACTTTTACCGATCCTTGGATTTACGTACAGGCGTGTATCTTCACCAAAACCGGGGCCAGCTACCAGACGCTTGAAGATGTCAACAAAGCAGGCGTAAAAGTGGGAGTTCTTTTGGGCTCGACCGGGGAAGGTATTGCAAAAAAATACCTGCCTAACGCCACGATAAAGTCCTACAAAGGTGGCGGTCGGGCGGTCGTTTCGGCCTTATTATCTGGCCATATTGATGCGGGTGTTAACGATGACCTGGCGGTTCTCACCGTCCTGCCTGATTACCCGCCCAACTCTATCCGTCTGTTGGATAAACGTTTAGGCCACGGCAAAGATCCGCTCGCGTTTGCGATGAGACCGGAATCTGTCAATTTATGGCAATGGGCCAATCTCTATTTTAAAACGATTCGAGCCAATGGGACCTATGACAAGAATATCGCATATTGGATGAAAGGGATTGAATGGAAGAAGGATCATTAAGCCTGATCCCTTTTTGTTGAAGCGCATGCGCTAATTAACCGGTGCAAGATCAGTGAACAGTCAGACAGCTGCGAAATCATCTTTCGCAGCTGTCTGATCGATGATGGACATTTGATATGCTCGCTAATTTTAATTTCATGGTTATTTTTGAATATCTGCCGCTTTTCTTGTCTGGCTTAAAATCAACCTTCCTTATTTCTCTTGTCACTCTTGTTCTTGCCCTTATCACGGGGATAATTGCCTGCTCCATGCGGATTTCGGGGATAAAAACTCTTCAATATCCCGCCATCGCCTACATTGAAATAATGCGTTCAACTCCCCTGCTGATCCAGATCTATTTTCTCTATTTTGGCCTCCCTTCGCTGGGGATCGTGGTGCCTGAAATTCAGACCGGTATCATCGCGCTCATGCTCAATTCTGGTGCTTATATTGCGGAGATTCTCCGGGCCGGGATTAAATCCGTGGATCAGGGGCAGATAGAGGCGGGGCTCTCATCCGGGTTGAATTATGTTCAGAGAATGCGTTTTATCATCCTGCCGCAAGCGTTAGGGGTTACCGTCCCACCGCTGCTAGGCCAAGCCATTGTGATGGTCAAGGACACCGCTCTACTCTCACTTATCTCGGTCGCGGAATTGACCCGCAGCGGACAAACCATGACCTCCGAACGTTTTATGCCCGCAGAGGCGTTTTTGACGGTGGCATTCTTTTATATGTGTATTTATTTCTGCCTCAAATACCTGGCTGACTGGTCGCAACGAAAGCTGATCTTCAGGGAGGTCTATTGAAATGACGACCTTCTATTTCGGCCGTTTGGTGGAGATGTTCCCCTTTTTTCTCAGCGGCTTGTGGATGACCACCAAGGTCGCCTTCATAAGTCTTATCGTCTGCACCCTGATCGGATTTGTCCTCGGCATGCTCAGGGCGAACGATACTTTCTTTTTTAAGCATCTCATCGGCGTCTATGTCGCTTTAGCGCGAGGAACTCCCTTTGTGGTGCAGATTTTTATTGTCTTTTTTATTTTTCCTGAATGGGGACTTCAACTGGAGCCTTTTCCGGCCGCTTTGCTGGCCATGGCGATCATGGGCTCGGCGTTTATTTGCGAAATTGTTGCCGGTGGTATCGCTTCAATCCCAAAAGGGCAGTGGGAAGCTGCTGCATCTTCGGGACTCACAAAAGTGCAACAACTGCGATTTGTTATTATCCCTCAGGCGCTCAAGGTGATATTGCCGCCATTGGTGGGACAGTACGTGCTTTTGATTAAGGATACGTCCGTTGTCTCGGTTATCGGCGTCATGGATTTAACCCGCGTGGGTTGGGTGACGGTGATGAGGATCCCTGAAGGGTTGATGGTGTTTGCTCTGGTTGGTCTTCTCTATTTCGCCATTTCATACCCTCTGATTCTGCTTTCCAATTATCTGGAGCGGAAGATGGCACGTTAGATTGGAACCGCGTAACTGCGCCGATTAATCAAGGCATTTAAAGAAAAATAGCGGGAAGGGTTCAAGGGAAGATGATTGAATTTAAAGGCGTCAATAAATGGTTTGACAAACTTCATGTCTTAAACCAAATAGAGTTAAAGGTTCAAAAAGGGGAAGTTTTGGTCGTCTGTGGTCCGAGTGGTTCAGGCAAATCGACTCTGATCCGCTGCATCAACAAACTGGAACCGATTCAGCAGGGTGAAATCGTTGTTAACGGGATGTCCGTCCATGATTCAGCCACCAACCTGACCAAGCTTCGGACCGAAATCGGTTTTGTGTTCCAGCAGTTTTATCTCTATCCCCACATGACCGCGCTGCAAAACATCACGCTGGCTCCTGTCAACGTGAAAAAAATCGCCAAAGCGGAAGCTGAAAAGATCGGCAGAGAAAAATTAGATCGAGTCGGTCTGGCTGAAAAAGCCGATGCCTATCCGGCCCAACTCTCCGGGGGGCAACAACAACGGGTTGCGATTGCACGTGGTCTTGCCATGTCCCCGGAAATTATGCTTTTTGACGAACCTACCTCGGCCTTGGACCCGGAGATGATCGGTGAGGTTCTGGACGTTATGGTCAGCCTGGCCTCTGAGGGGATCACGATGTGTGTGGTGACCCATGAGATGGGTTTCGCTAAAAAAGTGGCCGATCGCGTGCTCTTTATGGATGAGGGAAAGATTATCGAGACGGGCAAACCGGCCGACTTTTTTGATCATCCCCAAACCGAACGGGCCGCCGATTTTATCAGTAAGATCTTATCTCATTAATCGCAGAGCTGGTCGAACACCGCCGGTGAAAAAATCTATTTCAAATAAAGAGGAGCGCCCCATGAAAATCGTTGTTCTGGGCGGATTGGGATCCCAAGGCCGTGCCGTTCTTATTGACCTTGTGCGAAGCCCCGCTGTTGATGAAATCATTTGTGCCGATGCAAATCTGGCGGGCTGGGCCCAGTTTGCCGAAACCGTTGATAGCACAAAAATAACCCCGGTCAAGATTGATGCCTCCTCTGCTGAGGCTTTGCAGCAGGTCTTGAAGCAGGGGGTGGATGTTGCCATCGATCTTCTCCCCGTCAGTTTCATGGCCAACGCTTTTGCGGCGGCAATCGCATGCAAGGTGTCGATGGTCAGCACCAACTATGCCCAGAGTTTACACAATTTTCACCAGCTGGCGCTCGATGCCGACGTGACTCTTATGCCGGAGTGTGGGCTGGACCCCGGTATCGATCTGGTTCTCTTCGGTTATGGCGTCAGGCAGTTTGACGAGGTCCATGCACTCAAATCCTACTGCGGAGGCTTTCCGGAGAAAACAGCCTGTAATAACCCCCTCAATTATAAAGTAACCTGGAACTGGGACATGGTCCTGCGTAGCTCAATGCGGGATTCGTTATTCATCAAGGCTGGGAAGAGGCTTGCTATCCCGGCGGCCGATCAGCATAAAGAGGAAAATATCGACACAATATTTTTTCCCGGTGTTGGTGAACTGGAGTGCATTCCCAACGGCGATGCGGCAGTCTATGCCGATATCTTGGGGATTTCAGAGACAATCGAAGAGACAACCCGTTATGCCTTGCGCTGGCCTGGCTGGAGCCGTTTTTGGCGGCCATTAAAAGAGTTGGGCTTCCTTTCCGAGGAGGCTCTCGATTTCTCCGGTGTTCAGGTCAGTCCTCGTCAGTTTCTCTCAACCCTTATCGGGCCACAGGTCCAGTATAAGGAGACAGAAAAAGATATTGTCGTTATGCACAATGTCTTTGAGGGGGTTAAGGATGGAAAACGCAAATCGCTGGTGACGAATCTATTCATCGAAAGGGATCTAGAATCCGGTCTCTTTGCTATGAATATGGGTGTCGGCTATCCGGCCAGCATTGTCGCCCAAATGATAGCTCAGGGTGAAATCACCAAGAAAGGGCTTTTATCCCCGGTCCTTGATATTCCTTGCGAAGGTTTTTTCACTGCATTGTCGAGTCGAGGAATCAAGATTGATTACGCGCTGCGGGACCTGGAATGAACCTTCAGCTCTTGCACGGCGGCAGCAGTCCGACAACCTGCTTGCGCGAAGTGTTTTAGGAAAATGAAGCTAGGATGAAAAACATTTTTATCATTGGCGCGGGCCTGTCGGCTGGCAGCCTGATTCAATACCTGCTGAACCAGGCTCCAGACTATGGTTGGCAGCTAACCCTGGGCGACATGTCGCTTGAGACAGCCCGACACAAAGTGGCCAGGCATCCTAACGGCCGCGCTATTCTGTTCAATATTAATGAACAAGAGCAGAGGTCGCGTGAAATATGCGCTGCCGACATAGTGGTCTCTATGTTGCCCGGGGCTCTTCATCCCCTGGTGGCAACCGAATGTCTTAAGCATGGCAAACACCTGCTGACTCCCTCTTATGTGACTCCTGAACTACAGGGTATGGATAAAGCGGCGCGTGACAAAGGGCTGTCTTTCCTTAATGAACTGGGGGTCGACCCCGGCATCGATCACATGTCAGCGATGCGGGTCATCGACCGGATAAAAAAGCAGGGTGGGCAGCTGCTTGGCTTTAAATCCTTTTGTGGCGGACTGGTCGCTCCTGCCTGTGACGATAATCCCTGGCATTACAAGTTTTCGTGGAACCCGCGCAACGTCGTCGTCGCCGGTCAGGGCGTGGCAAAATACAAAGAGGCTGGACAATATAAATATGTCTCCTACCCGCAACTGTTCTCGACCCTCAGCCGGGTTGACGTTCCGGGGTATGGCGAGTTCGAGGCTTATCCCAACCGGGATTCCCTGCAATACTGCAAATTGTATGGTCTCGAAGAGATCCCCTCCATCATGCGCGGAACAATGCGCCGTCCCGGCTATTCTGCCGCCTGGGATATCTTTGTGCAGTTGGGTTGCACCGACGACAGCTATATTATGCAGGATTCGCATCTGCTGAGTTATCGCCAGTACCTGGAGAGTTTTCTTCCTCACAAAAAAAATAAAAGCACCGAAGAGAAGCTGGCGACATTTGCCGGTCTTTCGCCCGGTTCAGAAATCATGAAAAAGCTGCGTTGGCTGGGGGTTTTCTCCGAAGAAAT
>JAKIUS010000037.1 GCA_021647445.1 Geopsychrobacter sp.
TTGCTTTATCATCATCAAAGGTACTGGCACTCATAGCCAGAATTAGGGCTTTGAATCGATCTGAGGACTTCAACAACCTTATGGTTTCATATCCATCCATCACCGGCATCCGCATATCCATGAAAATCAAATCCGGCTTCTCGAATTGGGCCAGAGCAATTGCTTCTTTGCCGTTTTCTGCCTCAAGTATTTTCACTCCGTAAGGCTGAAACAATTGATGTAACAGCATGCGGGTTGCTTGTTCATCGTCAACCAGCAGAAAACATTTCCCTGCTAGATCGGTCACGTTTGCAATCCGCTGACTTGTGATCTGTGCCGTCAGTTCGCCTACTTGTTGCGGAAGTTCTGCAGGGAAGGTCAAAGTGAAGCGGCCCCCTCCCTCGGGATTATTTTCTACCCTTAAATCACCACCCATTAAAATTATAAGCTTCTTGGAAATCGCTAAGCCTAGACCGGTTCCACCCGACCTTTTTCCAGCGACACCTTGTTCGAAGGGTTGAAAAATCTTCTCCTGGTCTTCTTCGGAGATACCGGGTCCACTATCATCAACGGTGATGGTTAATTCTGCCTGCGTTGCATTGTGTTGATGGCTCTTCGCCGTTACGGAAATCGTTCCGGCGTCAGTAAGTTTGATGGCATTCCAGAGCAAATTGATCAGAATTTGTCGTAGTTTCTTCTTGTCCGCGAATAGCAGGGTTCTCGATGTAGCATTCCGCGTGAACTCAAAACCTAGCCCCTTCTTTGCCGCATGCAGTTGAAGCATCGCTTTAAGATCATCGAATAAGAACTGTAAACAGAATTGTTCAGGATTAAGTTCATAACTTCCCGATTCGATGCGGGATATGGTCAAGACATCATTAATCATCTCATGTAGATACTGCCCACTGCGGTTGATAATATTTATTTTTTCTCGGAGTGGGCCAGTCAGCCCCTCTGTCCGGGAGATTAGTTGCGAATAACCGAGAATCGCAGTCAGTGGAGTACGTAATTCATGTGACACATTTGAAATGAAGGTACTTTTTGCTCGACTGGCTTCCTCGGCGACCTTTTGTGCACGTTTGAGCTCTTGTTCGCTATGTTTCTTCTCTGTTTCATCAAAGTGCAACCCTGAGAGAGCTTGTAGCTCGCCCGCAGCATTACGGATGATCATGGCACTGGCCCAGATATATCGCACTTCTTCACTGGGCCGGATAATCCGATAATGCAGGTTAAGGATCTGTTCAGTTGGCAGATCTCGATTGAGTTGCGCCTTCATTGCGGGGAGATCCTCCGGGTGAACACAGCGTTCCCATCCGGCATAATTTTGAATTTCTTGTTGACCGAATATCTCAAGGGAACGCGGATTCCACTTCAGTTCGTCTTTTGCTACATCCCAATAATAAATTCCCGCTCCGGCGCCTTGCAGGGCCAACTTCAGAATGTTTTTGGATGACTGCAGTTCGGCAGTTCGAACCTCAACCAGTGCTTCCAGATGTTCCTGATACTGCTTAATTTCCTGAAAGTGCCGCGTATTTTCTCGCGCCTGCTCCGCCTCAGCTTTTTTAAATGCGCTGATATCTCTGGCAAATGTTGCGATCTGGGCATCTTCTATTCTTTCAGGCTCATTCAATAAAAAAGCCTGGGTTTCTACTGGGACAACCGTGCCATCTTTGCGGATATACTCTTTTTCATATAGATCAGTAAAACCCCTCTCCAAAAACTGGGTTTTATACTTTTTCAGTTCCCATTTAAGCCAGTGTTTCGGAGTTATATCACGCCAAAACATATTGTTAATCTCATTGATTTCATAACCAAGAATATTGGCAAATGCAGGATTGACATCCAGCAATTCGCCAAAACCCCTGTTTATGACAAAGCCATCTCTCGACATATTGAACAAATTTAGGTATTTGGTTTCTGTATCTTTCCGTTGCTGCTCGTTTGCCTGCCGTGCAATTTGCTCTTCTTTGAAATCGGTAACATCTTCGATACAGACTAGGGTCTGTGTCTCGCTACCCATGTTCATTGGCGTTGAAGAAACCAACAGTTGTAAATGCTTAATCTCACCGGCCATATTAATGGTCAGGCTTGCTTCTTGGCGTAGATGCTTTTTACCTTTGACGTTGGTTTCAAGCACCTGGCTACGGATCAGGCAGGTCTGGCATTTCCCCCCGAATCCGCAGCCTTGCTTATCGTCCGCGGCATAGGCACAGTTAAAGAGTTCACCGCTACGCAGTCCGAGGGCCTCTTCTTCGCTCAGTCCGGTAAAATCGAGCGTGGCCCGATTCACTTTTAATATCCGGCGATCGGCATCGCCCACGAACATGATTACTGGAGTGCTATTATAAATGGCAGAAAGCTCGGCCGAATATTTGACCAATTTCGCGTTTTTTTTTGCCTGGGATTTAAATGTTAAGAGAAGGACGATAGACATTAGAAAAATCACGATACCAACCGCAAGGGCATTGTTTTGATCGAGAAAATTGATTGGATAAAATTCAAAACCACCCACCCGCGTCTGCTTTGATTCAGCATGAAGTGGGCGAGAAATAAGAACTAACGACAAAATAACAAACAGCGAGAACAAGCGATACATATCAACCTCGCAACCATCAAAATTTGCCCGGGCCAACCCCTTCGGTTAACAGTATGGCTATATCCCACATTAAATGGGACACTCACGCTTCATTAACAATCGCTACTACCTCAGATACCAACATCAGGTACACAAATTTACAAAAATCCCTGCCGAGGGTTCCCCCAGCCATCGATTGGCGATGAAAAGCAGTTCGTCATCTTTCCAGGGCTTCTTAACACATCTCTGTATTTCTCTGTCGGCAACAGCCTTGCGGACCTCCTGTTTATCGGCATGACCGGTTAACAATACGCGACCTATTTCCGGCCAATATTGGTGAACCACCCGCAGAAAAGTCACTCCATTTTCTTGCGGCATCTCATAGTCAGAGAGCACAAGGGAAATAGATGCATCATCCGATAGAATTTTCAGAGCTTCCCTTGCGGAAAGTGCGGTTACAGTCTCATAGCCTGCCAATCGAAATAGACGATTGAGGGATTTCAGTACGTTTTTTTCATCATCGACACACAGAATCTTCATTGTTCCTCCACTGCGAATAAGAAATACGGCCATTTCTCCGGATAAACAGAAATTCTAATAATGTCTAGCCAGTCAAATTGCTTAAAGAAGAGTGATTGCAGTGAGTTATGGTTTTTTTTCAGATAGAAGGAAAGTGGCTCAGCTTTCTGTTCGGAGTTGAAGTTCGACCAGAAAATCCCCATCGTCGAGATAGAAGGGAACTGTGATTTTGGTAGTATTTGGCAGACGGTCCACGATGTATTCTTCACCGAAGAGCAAAGAGGGTAATGACAGCTGGACATCGCTACCACCGGGGTCGAGAACGCTTTTGAGATTGCCCGCGAGCATATTGGCTAATTCACCGACAGCATCACAAGCATCATCATCAATTTCTTCAATCTCCAGGTCCAAATAGGAGCCGGTAACTAACGTGGCCGTTTGGCAGGGCAGATGGATCGCCAGTGAACCTTTATGCTTGCCCTCCAAATAAATTATTCCCGAAATCCAGTCGTTGAAGGGTTCATCTTTGCGCTCAAAGGGCAACCCCGCCGTTATCCCAAGCATGACCATGTTGGAAAAAATTTCCGTTGTTGAATCGATAATAGTTTGAATAAGGTTCATCAAGTATGCCTTTCCGACGCCCTTTTTAGTCTGGAATAGTGATCAGCGGCTTAAGAAACATTCACCGCTATCTCACAGTTTGATCAATAAACAGAAGGCTCGGAACCTATTTGTGCTCTGTTCCCAATAAATTTTGCAAAAGCATACCTGAAAACAAGAGCTTACAAGTCATGGTGCCTTTAGGCAACGCTCTTTCTTAAGCCGTTGATTGGAGGGTATCAATGATTTGGCGGATTGCAAGTCTGTCTTGGAACACTATAGGTACGAATTCGTCTGTTTCTTCAAATCCAGCTATGTAACCGATCAAATCTGTACTCTGAACAAACATTCAAGAGTCAAGATTTATGCAGTTGTGGCAACACCGCAGCCCAGCCATTTTGCGACCAGAGCTGCGGGGTCGAGTTGCCCGTATAGTTGCTAACGGCCGTTACTCTTTCGGTTGTGTTTTTTCGAGAAACGGTGTGATCAGTTCGAGCGGCAGCGGGAAGAGGATGGTTGAGTTCTTTTCACTGGCAATCTCGGTTAAAGTCTGCAAAAAGCGCAACTGTAACGCGCCAGGTTCAGCGGTGATCTGGTGGGCCGCCTTGGCCAGATTTGTCGAGGCCTGAAATTCCCCTTCGGCATGAATGATTTTCGAGCGTCGTTCCCGTTCGGCTTCGGCTTGACGGGCCATGGCGCGTTGCATCTCGGGCGGTAGATCGACATGCTTAATCTCGACATTGGAGATCTTGACCCCCCAAGGGTCGGTCTGGCGGTCGAGGAGTTCCTGCAGACTTTTGTTGATCTGATCGCGTTGAGAGAGTAGCTCATCCAGTTCGACCTGGCCGAGGATGCTGCGTAATGAGGTTTGCGCCAACTGACTGGTTGCATAGAGAAACTCTTCGACCTCGATCAACGCCTTGTCGGGTTGGACGACGCGAAAATAGAGTACCGCGTTGACCTTGACCGAAACGTTATCGCGGGTGATGACATCTTGCGGCGGTACATCCATGGCGATGGTGCGCATGCTGACCTTAACCAGTCGGTCGACCAGCGGGATGATGAACTTGAGGCCTGGTCCCTTGACGCAGGAGAAACGGCCGAGCCGGAAGACCACCCCACGCTCATATTCGTACAGAATACGGACTGAGGCCGCGAGAATAATAATCAAAAAGCCAAAAGCGACTGGCCAGAGCAGAGTTATGCTGAATCCGAGCATTTTGGGCCTCCTTTTTCGTTGTGGTTTTCTTCCTTGTCTTGAACTGCGTGTACCTCGAGGACCAGACCGTCGAGTAGTCTGGTGACTTCGACTGTGGATCCTGCCGTAATTTCAGTTGTCGATCGTGCCTGCCAGAGTTCGCCGTGAACAAACACCTGACCTGTGTCGAAAATATCGCTTGTTGCACGCCCCTGTTCGCCGATCATCCCCTCCTGCCCGAAAATTACCGGCCGGCTCTGGGTGCGAACCACCATCCAACTGGCAAAGAGAATAAATCCGGCACTGACCCCCACGCTTGCGGCAATCACTGCTTTTGAAATCTGCAGATAGGGCTGACTGCTATCGATGAGCATCAGTGATCCCATGGCCATGGCGATGATCCCGCCGACGGTGAGCATGCCGTAGGAGGGTACCTTGACCTCCAGGATGAACATCACCACCGCCAGCAGAATCAATAACAGCCCGACATAGTTGATCGGCAGGGTCGAAAAGGCGAAGAAGGCGAGCAGGATGCTGATGGTGCCGACCACGCCGGGCAGAATAACTCCCGGCTGGGAAATTTCGAAGAAGATGCCGAGAATACCGAGCATCATCAGCAGGTAGGCGAAACTTGGATTGCTCAGGGCGCTCAAGATTTGCAGGCGCCAGTTCATCTCGATCTTGCGGAGTACGGCTCCCTTGGTGTGCAGGGTTTGCTGTCGGTCCTGACGCAGGTAGGTGCGGCCGTCCAGTTTTTCGAGCAATTGCGCGTGGTCTGTCGCGATCAGGTCGATAACCTGTTGCCCTAGAGCCTCCTGTGCCGTGGAGGAGATACTCTGTCGGACGATATTTTCGGCCCAGTCGAGATTGCGGCCGCGTTGTTGGGCCAGGCTGCGTGCGTAGGCCGCCGCATCATTGACCAGTTTCTTCTCCATGGTTTTATCCGGTTGGCCGCCCATGCCGAGCGCAACCGGATGGGCGGCACCCATATTGGTGCCCGGTGCCATGGCGGCAAAATCCGCAGCCAGGGTAATCAGCGCCCCGGCCGACGCGGCACGTGCACCCGCTGGTGCGACATAGACGATGATCGGGATTTGTGAACCCATCTCAGCTTGAATAATCTGACGCATCGCAGTGTCGAGGCCGCCGGGGGTGCTCAGTTCGATGAGCAGTGCTAGATCCTGCCGCACGTTGGCTGCCGCAATCTGCTCACTGATGAACTTTGCAACAATCGGGTTGATGGCCGAATCGATGGTTAACCGGGGGATGGTCAATGAATCCGGCTGGGGAGCAGCATGGAGCGGGCTCCAGATGGCAAACGTGAGAAGTATGTAGAACAACAGCAGCACGCGCATCATCCTCTTCACCTTTCGTGATTAGCCGTTAGTCGGGCTTAACAAGAGTGGAACGAGAACCGGCTTCCTCCTGATGGGAATTGAATCAGATCAACCTATGGCTACATTTTACCTCGAAATTGAATCTGGCGTCAGATTTAGCGTAAAGTACGCAATATACATATCAACTACAGGTCTGTTTCTTTCCAATTTTCTCCAGATAGTATCCATAATCACCGTCATAGATCTGCATTTGACCATGATCGATTTCAAAGACACGATCGACCAGCGAGCGCAGAAAGTTACGGTCATGGCTGACAAGGATGACCGTGCCGCTAAACTTTTTGAGGGCTTCGAGCAGCACATCACGGGATTGGATATCCAGATGGTTGGTCGGCTCATCAAAAACCAGCAGATTGAGTGGTCGGGCGGGCAGGGTGGCGAGCACCAGGCGGCTCTTTTCGCCGCCGGCAAGCGCTTTTATAGCGAAGAACTTGCCGTCAAGAGGTGTACTGGGTTATTTTGGCCGAGATTTTAATCTTTTTAGTGGCGGTGAACGATGACCCTTGTTCTTGGTGGTGTGGCAGTCTTGTGGGGCCTGTTGGCGGGCTATTTATTGTTGAGATGCACAGAGAGTCTGCTGGGTCTGGTTTGTTGCGTTCATGGCCTCTTTGCCCGCCGCTGGAAAACGCTCATCGATAAAAACGCCACCGGGCTGATTCGGCCCGGTCTGATCATTAAGCCGGGCCTGCGCTTCGGCGTTTATGCTCTGTTGGCGGGGTTTTTACTGGATGCGGGCGATGATTTTGTACGGCGGACCTATCATCTTAGTTACACCGCTACGCCCGGCATCCTCTTTGGTCTTGCGGGCACTGTCCTCTTTCTTGGCCGTTTGCGCACCTCTGTGCGGCGGTTGAAGCTGGTGTGGCGCATGAGCCATGAGTTCGATTTTGCCGCGCGGCGCGAACGGACACAACGCCTTAAGGGGTAAGTCGATGTTCTCTGAGGTTAGCGGATAATCTTCCATGCTCCATCGGGTTGACGGCAGGCGGTACCGTAGGCCTGCTGCTCCTTACCGCCGATCCTGACGGTCTGATGATACTCGCGACAGTATCTCCCCGTCGATGCCTGGTATGTTTTTGTCGGTGTGATCGCCCCGGCATTTCCGGAATCTGGATTACGCCAGGGGGTCGAGCTGTTGGTTGGTGCATGCTCCAGAGCATATTGAGCATTTTGCTCCATGATGATCCGGTCGGCCTTGTCGAGAGTTCGGCCCACTTCTTGACCCATGAGTGCCCCCGCCAGGGTTCCGATGGCAACGGCGACCAGTCGGCCTTTGCCGCTTCCAATCTGAGATCCGAGTAAGGCACCCGCACCAGCGCCGAGCAGGGTGCCGCCCTGCTCTTTGGGCCCAACGTTGGTTGCACAGCCCGCAATAATCAGAGTCAGAATAACGAATAATACGGATAATTTTTTCATGGATTAGCTCCCGAATGAAGTTCCTTTTGATGATTCCCGGTTAAAATAAAAAAATGCATTTCAGTGCAATCCGCAACTGCCGTCGTGACGGTCTGTTTTTGGGAACAGGTGGCGGATGCTGGCGAAAGTGGCGTAGCCGAGGTCGGCGCCCTGGCGGATGCCCGGCAGATTGACCGTTTGTTAGAGCAGGCTGTAGAGGGGAGAGTCAGGAAAGGCGCTCCAGATACGGGCAAAGGCGGCTACCCCGGTATGAAACTGCCCCTCTGCATCCCGCACATGAAGTTCCTGCATGAACTCACTAAAGCTACGGTCATGATCGGCAGCGATGAAACCGGGGGCGCTGATGTCGATAAACTTGAGTCGCGCAGCAGACTCTCGGCGCTGATAGACGCGCATTTCGCGGCTGCAGACTCCGCAACTGCCATCGTAGAAGACCTGAAGGGGAAACTTTGAGCTGTTTGCCATGGCGACCTCCTTTTCTGCCAGCATAGCAGAGGTCTTAAATCGCTGCACAATCTATGGGGTTCGTGCGCGAGGTTATGCTTTGCTCTCGGATAAGGTCGGTGCACTGCCATCACTTATCACCGAATAAACGTTGATCCGGGGAGATCTTTAATCATCAGATATAAAATCTGATATATATTAATTAGAATAAGGATTGCCCTATGGACTTCCCCCTTTGGGTGACCGTAAACTGTTTGAACAGCTTTCGCAGGCGGTCAGGTCTATGGACCACGGAGGAGCAAGGCGATTGCCCGTAAGTGCGGAATCGCTTATGCTGAAATAAAAGGAGAATTACTTTATGGAGATACTCTGGTTGCTCGGAATTATCGCAGGCTGGATCGTCCTAAATCGCTGGATTCTGCCCCGTATGGGGGTGCAGACCTGAATGTCCGCTTCCTGTAACCTCCCCGTGCGGGAGGGTGAAGAAGAAGGGCGTGAAAAGACCGAAGAATAAAAGAAGAGCGGGCCCGGCGTAATCCGGGTCCGCTCTTTTGAGGTTTAGTGGAGGGTGTTATCTATTTTTGTGCATTCTGTGAGAGGCTGGCAGTCATCTGCGGCTCGGACCGTTTCATGACGAACATGTAGCTCTCTTTAAGCTTTTTGGTGAAGAATGTGCCGATCCACAATGGACTCCAGACCACACCGGCAGTCAGCCAGCGTTTGAACGCATGAGAATCAGTCTTGTCCGCTTTGATCGTCATATCGACCGCTTCAAAGCCCTGGTATTGAAGTGAAATTTTGTGATCTGTACCGGATGAAAGTTTATGCGAATAGCTGATCGGAGTAACTCCGAGTTGTTGGCCGTCCATCGTCACCATGGCACCGGGGGGCTCCGACTGAATCAGGGCACGGGTGGGAGCACAGGCACTGGTGAAGGCGAGAAGCATAATCAGGCAGATCAATTTTTTTAGCACATTTATGTCCAGTTCGCTAAATGAGTACGGAACCCAACTTGTCATAAAATACCTGACAAGGTTATTCCGGT
>JAKIUS010000038.1 GCA_021647445.1 Geopsychrobacter sp.
GGTAATGGGTAAATGCATCTTCGAGTTCTGACGGGTCCAGATAAAGCTCTTGACGGCGCGGATGAGGAAGTTGGCGTTCGATCTGACGTTTTTCGGCACTGCGGATCTCGCCATTAAAGAGGTCGATCTCCTGCTCGATGGCCGGCGGGTCGTTCAGAACCAGGTCGGCGGCAGGAAGATAATCGAACAGGCTTTCGAGGCCCGGGTAGTTAAACGGTAATAAAAAAGCGCGGCCGGGAGCTAGGATCCCCTCTTTGAGTTCGTCGCTGATTCCTTCGCGCAGGTTACGCGGCAGTTCCAGGTCGTCGCAGCGTTCCTTCAGCTTTTGCAGCAGGTGGTCCAGATGCGCGCCGCTCAGGCAGAGTTCGCGGGAGGGAATCAGGCGCAACTGCTTGAGGTCGCCAGGCTCCGAACGCTGGTTGGTCGGATCGAAGCGGCGCATCCGTTCGACGAGGTCGCCATAAAAATCGATGCGTACCGGTTGTTCGGCATCCGCCGGGAAGATATCGATAATATCACCACGCACCGCAAAGGAACCGCGATCTTCCACTAAGGGTACGGCCTGATAGCCGAGGTCCTGCAGCTGTCGGAGCAGTTCGGGGCGTGGGTATTCCTCTTCTAAATCGAGGGTCAGGGAGAGCTTGGCCAGGACCGGACGCGGGATGACGCGCTGCATTAGGGAGCGGACTGGGATGATCAGGGCTTCGATCTCCCCCTTGAGCAGGCGCACCAGGGTTTTGATGCGGGTTGCTTCAATTTCTGGGTGGGGTGTCAGTGGATCGTAGGGGCCGAGTTCCCAGTGTGGAAACAGGGCAACCCCTGTGGGTCGAGGGGCGAAAAACCGCAGGTCGGTAAAGAGCCGTTGGGCCTCTTTTTGGCTGGCGCAGACCACAAGCAGTGGCCGTGAATTTTGACCAAGGGTTTTGGAGAGCAGGGCGGCGTCACTCGCACCGCTCTGCCCGAGAATTTCGAGTTGGCGGTTGCGCTCGCCAAAGCCGTCAAGCAGGCTTTGAGCTGTGGCATAGTTGACGTGCTGAGAGAGTTCTTGATCCATGACGGCCATTGGGCGGCGGCGTTACGGCTGCCGGCAGTTTTTTTAGTCGCGCGGCACGGCGAGCATACGATCGAGGGTGAGTCTCGCCTTTTCGGCGGTACGTGGATCGACCGTAACGCGTGGACTTAAGGTCTTAAGACAGTGCAGCAGGTCTTCAAGCGAGGTCAGTTTCATGTTGGGGCAGATCAGCCCTTCACTCGGCATGATGAAGGTTTTATTCGGGTTCTCGGTGCGCAGGCGGTAGAGGATACCCATTTCGGTGCCGACGATGAACGTGGTTGCCGGACTCTGGGCGGCGTATGCGTACATGCCGCTGGTCGAACAGATATGATCGGCCAGCGCAAGGATTTCTGGCGCGCATTCCGGATGTGCCATGAAGATTGCGTCGGGATGTTCGGCCCGGGCCTGTTCAATCTGCGCGACCTGCAAGCGTTCATGGGTCGGGCAGAAACCGTCCCAGACGTGACAGGTCTTGTCGACCTGACTGGCGATGTAGCGGCCAAGGTTACGGTCTGGGACCAGCAGGACTTCGTCGCAGTCGAGGGATTGCACGACATTGACCGCGTTGGAACTGGTGCAGCAGATATCGCTTTCGGCTTTGACTGCGGCACTGGAATTGACATAGGTAACGACGGTGGCGTTGGGGTGCTCCTGCTTCATTTTGCGCAGGCCCTCGGGGGTCACCATGTCGGCCATGGGGCACCCGGCATCATGACGCGGCAGCAAGACCGTTTTTCCAGGGCTGAGCAGTGCCGCGCTCTCGGCCATAAAATGCACGCCGCAAAAGACAATAATATCTTTTTCGGTGCGCGCGGCCTCCATCGACAGCGCGAGGGAATCGCCGGTAATATGGGCGATCTCCTGAATCTCATCGCGTTGGTAGTTATGTGCCATCAGCAGGGCGTTATGTTCCTCGGCCAACTGAAGAATTCGAGCCTTGATCTGATCCTGATTCATTTGAACGGTTTCCTATTGTTTTCAGTATACGGTAGAAGTCGCGGATGCTAGACCAAACCCCCTGATAAGTCAATCCTTTCACCCGTCTCATCTGCTTGACAGCAGACCGGGCAAACCGCTATTCTCGCCCAGGTTCAGGCCTGATATCGTGGCTGGATGAACCACATTATTCTGATCTTTGTTGAAAGGCTTCCCATGTTTGGAATCGGCATGACCGAACTTCTGTTGATCGGTGCCCTGGCGCTGATGGTGCTCGGTCCAAAGAAACTCCCTGAATTGGCACGGGCCCTCGGCAAGGGATTTGCTGAATTCAAGAGCGCAACCGATGACTTCAAGAATACCCTACAGGAGGAGACACGGGTTGCCGAGACCAAAGAACGTCTTTTGAAAGATGGAAAATTGACTCCGCCGGGAACCGAGCGTTCTTTCAATCCCTATGTCGACGGTGAGATCGATGCCGAGACCGATGCCAGTGCGGCCAATAAGGCGAGTAAACTTATGACCGAAAACGCAGATCCAGAGAAAAAACAATCCGTGCAGGAGTCAGCGGATGTTTGAAGAAATGCCTCTGACCGGGCATCTGGAAGAGTTGCGTAAGCGTCTGATGGTTGCTTCCATCGCTTGGTTGGTGGCCTTTCTCGGCTGCTATTCGGTGGCGGAAAAACTATTTAAGACCCTTTCCGAGCCGGTTCAGGCCGCCCTGCCGGAGGGGAGTTCGCTGGTCTTTATTCAGGCAACCGAGCCCTTCTTTACCTATTTAAAGGTTGCGGCGGTCGCCGGGGTGTTGGTTGCTCTGCCGGTGATCCTGTGGCAGCTCTGGGGATTTATCGCTCCGGCCCTGTACAAGAATGAAAAGATTTTTGCCGTTCCCTTTGTGCTGGCCAGTTGTCTCTGTTTCGGGCTCGGTACCTATTTTGGCTTTACCTTCGTTTTTCCGACCATTTTCACCTTTCTGGTGAAATTCGGCACCGGCACCGGTGAGATCAACGCCATGCTCTCAATGGGAGCCTACCTGACCCTCTCGACCCGCCTGCTGTTTGCCTTCGGTCTGGTCTTCGAATTGCCGATCATCATCTTCTTTTTAGCCCGCATGGGAGTGGTCGATTACAAGTGGCTGGCTAAAAAACGCAAGATAGCCCTGTTGCTCGCCTTTGTGCTTGGCGCGGTGCTGACGCCGCCCGATGTCTTCTCTCAGGCCTCCATCGCTATCCCGTTTATCGTGCTTTATGAAGTCGGGATCATCGTGGCGCGTCTGTTCGGCAAGAAGAAGGTTGCAGAAGAGACCGAACTTGATGACGACGATGATGATTGATTCCCTTATTTAGATTCGCAATGTGCCATCCTGTCCATGTTTATGGACGGGATGGCACTCTTCGCGCTGTCGCTCCTGGCGATTTCTCTGCTTGAATCGCTGTGGATGCGTTAGGAGACTATTCGCCGTTTTCGCTTCATGTTAGTCTGCCTGCCATGAATCTTGAAAGTTACGGTTGGAACGCCAAACTGGCGCAACAGTTTCGCCCCTTTGCCGCACGTGGTTTGCATCCGGCGCGGGTGATCCGTGGGGAAAAAAATTATTTCCGGGTGGTTTGTGCCACGGGTGAATTGACGGTCCGTTTTGCCGGTCGCATGCGCCATCGTGCTGGTGGGCGTCAGGATCTGCCGGTGGTGGGGGACTGGGTGGCGGTTGAACCTCAGCTTGAAGAGGGGCGCGGCATCATTCACGGCATTTTAGAGCGGTTCTCCTCTTTTGCGCGCAACCTGCCGGGCCGCCGCAAGGGGAAGGGGCGCGAGCGGATTGAGCAGCAGGTGATCGCCGCTAATGTTGAGTGCGTGCTGATTGTCTGTGGTCTCGATCAGGATTTCAGCCTGCGGCGTATTGAACGTTATCTGACTCTGGTCAGCGCGGGTGGAGCCAGGGCGGTGGTGGTGCTGAACAAGGCCGATCTCAGTAACGAGATCGAAAGTCAGCGGCAGCAGGTGCTTGAGATCGCGGCAGGGGCATCGGTTGAACTGTTGAGTGCTAAAAATATTGCGCAGGTTGAGCGGCTCAGGGCCTATGCGCTGCCGGGCGAGACCCTTGCCCTGCTCGGGTCTTCAGGCGTCGGCAAATCGACCATCGTTAATGCCCTGCTCGGGGATGAACGTCAAAAGGTTGCTGCCGTCAGTGAAACCCTCGGCAAGGGGCGGCATACCACTACCCATCGTGAACTCTTTGTGCTCGACGGCGGAGGGGTGCTGATGGACAACCCCGGTATGCGCGAACTGCACCTGTGGGGTGATGAAGAGGACTTGGCGGAATCTTTCGCCGATATTGAAGCCATGTCTCTGCACTGTCGCTTCTCCGATTGTGGACATAAGAGCGAACCTGGCTGTGCAGTGCGGACCGCTCTGGAGGCAGGCTCGTTGACCGAACAGCGATTGGCCAATTATCTGCGCCTCAAAGAAGAACTCTCCCGTTTACAACGGCGCCGTTGAAGGTCCCTTCTTTGCCGATAAAAAAATATTCTTGATTGTTGACCGATCGCCGTTGCTGACCTAGGCTATATGGGATCATGAAACATACAATCTCACAGGTTAATTGGGGGGTTGTTTTGCAAACAGGAGCAGCGATGAACCTCAAGAAATTCGTATTGGTCCTTCTAATCGCCGGTGTTGCTGGTTGGTATATCTCGGAAAATATTGAAGAGCATCTGCCCCCTGCTCCCCCACTCCCGATTGAGAACGTCGTTGTCAAGAGCCCTGCGCCAGCGGAGCCGAAGCATCTGCCGGTTCCGGCCCGTCATCCCCTTGCTCCTCTTAAAGAGGTCAAGCCCACAGCTCCCGTCACCGAGCGGGTGATCGAACCGGTCTTGCCCCGCTCACTGGACCAGGCCGATGGCTACCTGCGTGAGCGTCTGCCTCAACTGATCGAGAGTGACAAACAACTGGCTCTGCTCAATCTGAACTATTTTATTCAAAAGCTGGTGCTCTTTGTTGATCATCTGCCCGAAAAAAATATCCCCCGCATGCACCTGCCGTTTGTGCCCCCCGCGCCAGGTTTTATTACACGTGGCACAGGGGATAAGCGGCCCATCGGCAAAAAAAATGCGCGCCGCTATCGCAACTATGTCGCGTTACTAGAGGCCGTTCCAGATGTGGTTTTGATCCGCCTCTATCGTGGACTTTATCCCCTGTTTCAACAGGCCTATCGTGAGGCGGGGCATCCTGCCGGTCATTTCAATGATCGGTTGATAGAGGCTTTTGATGATTTGCTGCAAACACCGGAACCGAGCGGTCCGGTGCAACTTGTGCGTCATGTCAGCCGTTTTCGCTATGCCGACCCCGCGCTTGAAAAAAGTTCTGCCGGTCAGAAGATTCTATTGCGCATGGGCCTTGAGAATACGCGCCGCGTCAAGCGGAAGATTCAGCAATTGCGCACGGGCCTGGCTCGTAAGGACCAGTAGGCTGATGTTTGCATTTATCCCCCGATAAGGTAATCTTTGTGGGATTAGCATTTTTTGAGATTGGCTAAGACCAACCTGGGGGTATCTTAAATGATCGTGCGACAATCTCTTCTGCCTGTTTTGATCTTGGGTCTGTTGCTGGTCACGCTGCCTGCGCATGCCGCGAAGCCGGTCTATCGTATCGGTCTCTACCCGAACCCGCCGCTCGCTTTTCTCGATGAAATGGGCCAACCCAGTGGGCTCTTCCCCGAGTTGCTCGCCCGAGCCAGTCGCGGTCAAAACTGGACCCTGAGCTATCTCCCCTGTCGTTGGTCTCAATGCCTGCAACAACTTAAAGCGGGTGAAATAGATCTGCTCGCACCCATCGCCTATACCCCGGAACGCGCAGAGCGTTACGATTTTCTTGCAACGACGATCCTCTCCAACTGGGGACAAATTTACGCCCCCGCAGGCATGGTTTCTTCGATTCTCGATCTGGACGGCAAGCGGGTCGCTGCAGTCGAGGCCGATGTTTTTCTGGAGGGGAGCAGCGGTTTGCGTCAACTGGCACGTAATTTTGCGATGAAGATCGAATTTATTCAGGTGCAAAATTATGCTGAAGCCTTGCAGATGGTGAAGCAGGGTCGAGCCGATGTCGCATTGCTGAACCGAATCTACGGGGCCTGGCACCGTGAAGAATTTCAACTCGAACCGAGTTCGGTGCTGATCAACCCGGTCGATATCCGGGTGGCTTTTGCTCCGGGCAGGGCCCTGGCCTTACAGTCAGAGCTAAATGCTCTTTTTGACCAGTGGAAAAAGACTGAAGGTTCACCGTACCATAGGTTGGTCGGCACCTGGCTGTCGCCTGTTAGCAGTAAGGCCCGGGTCCCGACCTGGGTCGTCCCGCTGATCGGCTCTGCGGTTGTTTTGCTCTTTATCATGTGGCTGCTGATTCTACAGACGCGTTGGCAGGTCAGGCTTAAAATTCGTGAAATCAAGACGAAAAATGCGGAACTCAAGAACGAATTGAACGCCAGGCGTGAAGTTGAGGAGAGCCTGCTGGAGCAGTACGAATTTTTACAGACGATTATTGACGGTGTCACCGATCCCATAACCGTGATCTCACCAAATTTTGAGCTGATGATGATGAACCGGGTCGCCACAGAGCTTATCCCTGAGCATAAGCGTGAGCGGTCCGATTTCTGTTGTTATGAACTGCTTCATCAAAAGACCAAACCCTGCCGGGGCGAGGATCACCCCTGTCCCCTGCAGGAGGTTAAAAACACCGGTAAGACCGTTACCATGATCCATCGTCACCTGGTTGGAAACGAGATGCGCATCTTTGAGTTGACGGCCTCGCCGATCTGGAATGTCGATGGCAGTCTGCGTGGCATTATCGAGGCCTCACGTGATATTACCGATCGCCTGAAGGTCGAAGAACTGCTCGGTGAGAATGAAAAGCGCTTGCAGCATATGGCGCACCATGATCCCCTGACCGGCTTGCCGAATCGTCTGTTGTTTGAGGACCGGTTGCGTCATGCCCTTGCCCAGGCTCAACGCAATCGGCACAAGATGGCGCTGATGTTTATCGACCTCGATCGCTTCAAGAAGATCAATGACACCCTCGGTCATGAAGTCGGGGATCAATTATTAAAAGATGTGGGACGCCGTCTGCACGGTGCCGTGCGTGAAGGTGATACCGTGGCGCGCTTTGGCGGCGATGAATTTCTGGTGCTGCTGGAGCAGGTCGACAATTTCCAGACCGTCACCACCATGGCCCAGCGGATTCGCCATGAATTGGGACGCATCTCCAACATTGGCAATTATCAGCTGGTTGCGACCGGTAGTATCGGTATCAGTATTTTCCCTGACGATGCGCTGGTCGGCGAAGAGCTTATCAAGTGTGCCGATGTCGCCATGTATCACGCCAAGAGCGAAGGGAAGGATAATTATCAGTTCTATACCTCGCATATGAACGCCCGTGCGCATGAGATGTTACTGCTCGAACGGGACCTGCGGAGGGCGCTCGAAGAGGGGCAGCTCTGTCTCTATTATCAACCACAGGTTGAGTTGGAGACCGGTAACCTGATGGGTGTCGAGGCGTTGTTGCGCTGGAATCATCCCAAACAGGGTCTGGTGCCGCCGAATGATTTCATCCCCCTGGCCGAAGAGACCGGTTTGATCGTGCCGATTGGCGAATGGGTCCTGCGTGAGGCCTGTCGTCAGCAGGTGGCTTGGCAAAAAGACGGCTTTCCCGCTTTGCGCATGGCGGTCAATATTTCGGGTCGTCAATTAAGGGAACGTGATTTTATCGAGACGGTCGATCTGATTCTGACCGAAACCGGTATTACTCCGGCGGATCTTGAACTGGAGATTACCGAAAGTATCATCATGCGCGACGTGAAATCGACAATTATGGATCTGACCGACCTGAGGATGCGTGGTATCCGGCTCTCCATCGATGATTTTGGTACCGGCTATTCGTCCCTGAGTTACCTCAATCGTTTCCCGGTCGATCAACTGAAGATCGATCACTCCTTTGTCTTCCGCCTGGTCGATGAGAGTGAACCGGTGATGATTGTCGACGCGATCATCGCCCTAGGACGTAGTATGAATCTGGAGGTCATCGCCGAAGGGATTGAATCTCAGGGTCAGATCGAAATTCTGGCCAAGCGCGGCTGTCAGTTAGGCCAGGGTTACCTCTTCAGTCGTCCGATTCCCGAAGCAGAGTTGCGTGATAAATTCCTAAAAATCGCCAGGACCGAAAGTCACGGGGATGCTCCTTGTTTTCGTTTCAACTTTCCTGAACTCGATGCCTGATTTCTCCCTGGTTTAAGGGCGGCTTAAGGTCTTGCTCTTCTTCCTTAATTCGAATTTAAAGTTCGTTTTTCATTCTCCCCCTGTTAACTGTTTGCGCAGCAGGTCCGGGTCGATCAGTGGCTGGCCACAGGCGTGATTTTCGCACAGGTAGGCAGTGGTTTGTCCCCTGAGCTGGTGCATGGCCGCAGCAAAGGGCGCAAGTTTTGTGATGGGCTGTGGATTTTCTGTATCGATAAACAGCAGGGAGGTTAGGGGGGGATTCGTCTGTTGCAGGGTCTTAAGCATCGCCTGGGTGCGTGGAGCCTCGCGGCGGCCGACAATCACCAGTTCACGGCTTTTGCCGAGGAGACGCTCTGCGGCCAGCAGCAGATGCGGAAATCCCTGAGGATAACGTTTGACTTCGTTGGCCGCACCTCGCAACAGTTGCCCCGCATGCTGCGACCACTTAATATCGCCGGTCAATTGCGCCAGTCGTGCCGCAACTTCCAGGGCGATTGATGGCGTTGAAGGGATCGCGCCGCTCGAGTACACATCGAAAAAACTGCCTGCCAAACAACTCAAGGAGTGGCTGGACTCAGGCAAAGAAGTTCTACTGCTCGATACGCGCAACGATTATGAAGTGCGCGTCGGGACATTTCACAACGCCGTCCCGATTGGTGTCGACCACTTCCGCGACTTTCCAGAAGCCGTCGGAAGATTGCCAGAAGAAACTAAAGACATGCCAGTCGTCACATTCTGCACAGGCGGGATTCGTTGTGAAAAAGCAGGACCGTTTATGGAACAGGCAGGCTTCCGTGAGATCTACCAACTTGAAGG
>JAKIUS010000039.1 GCA_021647445.1 Geopsychrobacter sp.
TCATCACCTCGCGACAAGGATCCGAAAATACTTTGTGCCGATACTTAGGTATCCACACAAAATGATACATTAACCTAAAAACATGATGCGTATTTCTCTGAAGTTCCATGTCCTGAATAATACAGACGGGGACAAGCCCCCGAGATTTTCGCTATGCTCTGTTAAAAACAAACATCTCTCAAGCATTTAGGTCAAAGTTAGTAATAAAAATCCACACAAATATTTGATACCAAACATGGAAAACACTTGACTACCACCTAAACCGCTACGTCGCTGATTTAATTTTCGCCAGTTGCTCCATCACCTGAACGTCCATCTGGTAAAACAGGACGTGCCCTAATAACACTTAGCAAAAAAAAGGGACTTACAGCCTGCCTTTGAAAATCCCTGCCCATAAAGTAAAGAGCCAAAAAGCTTCTGAGATTGCGACAAATTTGAATTTCCCACTGAAAAGTATCATATTTTCTGACAAAACTATGCGACCAAAGAAACCTAAAAAATAACCTCAGGATCAATTATTTCAGGTCCGCATGCGCAACCGCTGAGAGTGATTGGTTCTTGGATAAAATCCGTAAATGACAGAATTATTAGGATAATTTCGATTTTCCAAGCGCCCTTATCATGCGTGAAATTATTAGTAAATGGGTACACACTCCTGGAGCAGGGTAAATTTGTTCTACCGCTTGAAGCGTTGAATCTACTTGATTCTTCAGTGTGATTGCGTATTCCGGTGAAACTGTGCCACTGATTCCGGAGCAAAGTGTACCACCCTCGGAGCGAAGCGACGCTGGTGTTTTTGGTTTGCCCAGCGGAGCTGGCAAACCCGGCCTGTTGCAAGATACAGGCGTCACCCTGGTCAGGGGGAAGACAATCCGAATCGCAAGGGCGTTGCTGGCAACGGCAGGGTCTGAAGGAAGCGATAGGAAGTAAGCTGCACATAGCGCAAGCGAACCTGATTCGGCGCTGCGGGTGGGTAAGCGTGCTAAATAGCGCAAAGCCCGATACCTGATCGTAACCCGTAGCGTGATTGAGGATGCGGTAGCTTACAGGGAGCCAGAGGTAACTGGGGAAGCCTCGTATTGTCCTGATTCATTCGGTCAAAGTATCGGGAAAGGAAGGCGCAAGAGGAGACTCAAGGCTTTCCGATGCGGTGCGAGGTGGCAGATGATTCCGTAGTAGTGAAGAAGTCCCGGCCTGTGAAAGCTGGTAACAGTCTGGAGGATAAAACCGGGACGACCTGTCGCTTTGTCGGCGGGGACTGGTGAGCGTCAAAAGCCTCATCAGGGTGCGAAGGGATGAAGTTCATTCGAAAGTTTCTTCGAATCGGTTGTAATGCGTAACGCTGGTCACAAAGTCGCCTGAAAAGGTGAGGCCCGATGATCGCGGTTGAAGAAAATATTGACTGCGCCATCGAACCGTCCGTGCGGAGTAACCCGAGCCATGCTGTTTTATATTGCCCATCGGGATAGAACGGAACAGCACTCGGGCCAAGCATCGCAGGCGTTACGGATTGAACCGTGGAGAGAAACGCAGGTAAGGTGAGATGGTGCGAATTTATTACAGCCTCTATGATCGAATGTTACAGGAACAGAGGCTCCTTCGAGCATTTGCAAAGGTTAAATCCAACAAGGGCGCAGCCGGAATCGATGGCCAAAGCGTTACGGGTTTTGCCGAGCGACTCCCCGAAGAAATCGCCCAACTTGTTTGCGAACTAAAGGACAAGAGCTATCGACCAAAGCCAGTGCGGCGGGTAGAAATCCCCAAGCCGGACGGTGGAGTACGAAAACTCGGCATCCCATCGGTTCGCGACCGTGTTGTCCAGCAGACCCTGCTGGACATCTTGCAGCCAATCTTTGACCCTGACTTTCATCCGTCAAGCTACGGCTACCGGCCCGGACGAAGCTGTCACCAGGCCATCGCCAAAGCCAGCCTGTTCATTCGGCGCTATCGACGGCGCTGGGTGGTGGATATGGATCTTTCCCGGTGTTTCGACACCCTGAACCATGATCTCATCATTCAGGGCTTTCGCCGCAAGGTGACCGATGGAAGCATTCTTGGATTGCTGCGCATGTTTCTGCAAAGCGGAATCATGGTTGATGGCGACTGGCAACCAAGCAGACTGGGAAGTCCGCAAGGCGGCGTGATCAGCCCGCTGATTGCCAACGTCTATCTCGATGCCTTCGATCAATACATGAAGAACCGAGGGCATCGGATCGTCCGTTATGCGGATGATATCCTGATTCTGAGCTGCTCAAAAAGAGGGGCAGAAAACGCCCTCAAAGTGGCACGAAGTTATCTGGAAAAAGAGCTTCTGCTGACTGTCAATGAACGCAAGACCCGGATTGTCCATAGCGGGAAAGGGGTTTATTATCTCGGCGTGATTATCGATAGCCGATATACCCGAATCCAGCCGGATAAACTCGGCCAGTTCAAACAGAAAGTGCGAAGCATCACCCGGCGAAACTCCCCAGTCAATCTGGAGAAGGTCATCTCTGACCTGAATCCGTTACTGAGGGGCTTTGCCAACTATTTTCGGGTCGCCAATTGTCGCAACCAGTTTCGAGAATTGGCAAGCTGAATTCGCCGACGCCTACGAGCCAAGCAGTTGAAGTTATGGAAGAAGTCGAGACGGCTTCATCGACGACTGAGACAACTTGGTTACAAGGGCGACTTCAAGGCCATCAAAATGAACTCGTGGCGTAATGCCGCAAGTCCATTGGCCAACTACGCGATACCCAACAGCTGGTTATGGGAATTGGGGCTTTTTGAGGTAAGCAGGGTTGAGACGGGTTACCTGCCTCAGAATTATTGAGAGAGAAGAATGGACAGGAGCCGTGTACGAGGCCCGTACGCACGGTTCTGTGAGAGGGATGAGGTGAGCTGGTTGCTCACTCACTTCACCCTACTCGATTATAGCAAAACCGTCATACACTTAGAGCGTATGGCGGTTTTGCTATACGATTTCTTTTTCAGGGATAGGCCTATTTCTTTTCGTACTTGCTGTAGTCGGCCCCCTCTTGTTTGCCGTAACCGTAAATGTTGATTTTGCTCGGGCCGGACTGGCTGGTCACGGCGACGATGTGGTCAATTTTGAATCCATCGGCGGCATACTTCTGAAACAGGGGAGCCAGTTCATAGCTGATGGCGATGCCGGCAGGCAGGGCCAGGTCTTCGCTGCGATTCCCGCCCTGGCTGAAGTACAGCAGCGGTCGTCCTTCTTGGTTGAACATCTGCACGTTTTCAAATGCTGAGTCGATGACATAGATGTAGTTATCGCGGGTGATGGCTATACCCTTGGGGCGCGAGAAGTTGCCGACAGAATCGCCGATACTGCCGTACTCCTTTACAAATTTTCCCGCAGAAGTGAATTTGTAAACGCTGAAGTGGCCTGTATCGGTCACGTAGATCGAGTGGTCCGGGCCGATAGCCAAGGTGGTCGGCCAGTAGAGTTTTTCCTTCTCACCGATCTGCCCCAAGGTTTCGCCGCTTTCGATGTCGATGATTGATAAACTGTGCTTCTTGACATCTGTCACGTAAAGTTTATTATTCATGACCGCGACACCAAGCGGACCACTCTCCTTGCCGAATCTGTAAGAGCGCAGGTAGTGATCGTCGGCGCTGTAGGCCAACACCCTCTTCTGAGCGATGTCTGAAATATACTTGGTGCCGTCACTGGCAATGGCAATATTGAACGGGTGCTGAAAGTGGCTGTTGCGTTTTTCTGGGTCGTTGGAGATAAATGTGATCTTGTTGTTGCTGAGGTCTACGACGGCATAACCTTTGAGTCGGCTATCAACCACATAAAGCTTGTCCTTGTAAAAGGCTACACCGTAGGCCTTTTTGAAGACAAAGGCGTCTTCTGAAAGGGCCTTTTTGAGGATGTTCGATTGCAGGTCGGCCACACCGCTGAACGATTTCAGGAACTGAAGGCGCGGTAGGTCCGGTGGTGGCGGATAGAAAATTGCCGCAGGGTTGGGGGCTGCACAGCCTGCCAACAGCAGGGTTGCAAAGAGCAAGACGGCCAAGTGACGCAAGTGGCTGGACGGTATGTTGACGGCTGGGGTGCTAGGCATGGGCGTAAACTCCTGAACGGTTTCTGGTCGCAAAAATCAGCTGCAGACGAACTGATTTTCACAGTGGATACGAGGTAGAATGCAGTCATGTTAGCAGAGGCTGTACGCGTTGTTAAGCCAAAAAAAAGACTGGCAACCTTGATGGTTGCCAGTCTTTTTTTGTGTTGCATGTGCTCTGCTTATTTGTTGTGGCAGGTCAGGCAGAGAGCGCTGGCAGTGTTGCTTTTGCGCAGCATCGGCTGGAAGGCAACAGTTTCATCCGAACGGTGTACGTCGTGGCAGGAGGCGCATTCCAATGTCTTGGATCCGGCGGTGGCGCCGAACAGCAGATCGACGTCGATGGTGCTGCCGAGGCCTGAAGCTTGAGTGGTAGGATTATAAATGCCACTGTCCGCAGTGTTGAGTGCAGCGTCGTATAGAAAAGAAACCGGGTGATCGTTTGACAGGTCGGTTCCGAGCAGTGCCGCTCCGGTAATGTTCGTGGTACCCGTGGCGCCGCCGAAGGAGTCGATAGCAACGGTACCGTCATGGCACGAAAGGCAAAGTTTTGAAATGCCACTCGGTTGGGCCATAGTGGCATTCAAGGTGCCCTGCCCAGAGTAAAGGGTGTAGGTTGCGGCAGTGACTTCGTGGTTCCACAGCGGCGCGTTGGCTACGGTTGTGTCGCTGTTGTGCGGGGTGTGGCAGAAAATACAGATATTCCCGGTAGCAGTCGCGTATGCGGCGCCCGAGAAATCGTGTTTGGAGCCGGTGATAGCGGCGAACGCGGTGCTGGTCATCAGGGCAACCAAGGCAATGGTCAACAAAATCTTTTTCATTTTACTACCTCCTGTGTGTTCTCGACATCTAATGTAGTCGAGAGGTCTAGGTTGTTAGTCGCGATGAAGTCTATCATTCACGACAAGTTCACATCCAGAGCTTTTTCTAAAAGCGCCTGTTGTTGAATAACTTTGAATGCAATCGTTGTGCCAGTCTTCGCTTCGGCCATGGTGGCTACTGTTTGCCACGACTGTGGTGATGCACAGTTAAGAGTCATGGCATTTCGCTAGTTAGTTTTGGTGATATCGCCGAGCTAATTAAACGATGAGTCGGGAGTGGGGAGTGGGGGGACGTTGTTGAGTTGCCGAACCAAATAATAATCGAAGCCGAGTTTGGTCTGCTGGTCAGGCGTGTGTCGATAGCATTGTTTTGTATGGTGGACATCCTCCGCCCATATTACTTTAAGGTTTGTGGTCTGCTCGCAGGTCAGTCTCGGCCTATGATGCCGCTCAGACCTGAGAGCAAAGCAAAGAGCTTGACCACGTGCCAATCATCGACAGAAACTCGCGGGGCAAGGAGATCGTCCCCATGGCTCCGTATGAAGCTGTTCGTTACAATGAGCGGACGAGTGTCGAACGATGCAATGGGCTGATTAAGGATGACCTTGGCGGTCGCTGCGGCCAAGCTCACGGACCCGACAAGGTCATGATGCACCTGATGTTCGGCATCCTTGCATTGTTTGCCGATCAGTTACTCAAAGTCACTGGTTGCTAATTATCAAAGAACAAGAAGCAGGTTAAAGGGACCAGTCCGTCTAAAATCGTGGGAACGGCCGCCAAAAATCGTTCAGAGTCTGGTTTTCTCAAAAAACAGGGCTGAACCTTTCTGGTGACACTTTAACTGCCTCAAACTATGACTTTTGCATGAGGCTCTGCTCTTCCCGTTTTTATCTGGGTGCCAGTGCCGCCCCTTTTGCCGCAGAAATAGTGCTGCTGATCTGTTCGATTAGACTGACGTAATCAGGCAGTCTCCGCCGAATTGTTTCAGCCATCTCCTGCCGGTAGATATGGCTAAGTTGATTTCTGTCAGTGATGGCCTGGATAAAGAGTTCGTAGGTTTCATAATCACAGTGTCCTGCTTCGACAAACTCTTTCGCAACCGATTTGGGTGTCACAACGTCGACCCCATCGATCTCAAAAAGAAAGACTTGGACTGTTTTCCAGAGCAACTCAACCGTGAACTCAAATTTTTGGATCTGCCCGGATTTAATATTGTCTGCTACCAATTCAGAGAACTGCGTTGGTTCAAGCGTCATTGCCGCCCTGAAATTGGCCAACGCTGCTTCTAGAACGTTGAGTTTGCGTGTGAGCTTTGTTTCCATATTACAACCTCTTGCATGGCAATTTCGACAAAATCTCGGGGAGCAGTATCAAAATTCACCAGATCAACATGGTGCGGAATGATGCTCTCTTCCAGTTCGAATAATAATTGATCGCGTGTTTTTGTGAATAAGGATTCACTTAGCCCACTAATGCCAATATCAATATCTGAGCTTCGCCGAGATGTTCCATGTGCCCGTGATCCGAATAAGAAGATAGTACAATCCAGATCAGATGTTACACGCAGTACGAGCTCCTGCATCTGACCCAGGTAATTTGATGCTATCTTATGGTTATGGAAAGTTTGTCTCACCGGTTAATCTCCAACAAAATTGATGCCTTAACGACTGCGTATTCCGGACCAAACTGTGCCACCCATTCCGATCCAAAGTAGGTCACCCATTCCGGAGCAAAGTGTACCACTGATTCAGGCCAATCTATGCCATTTTCTCACTAGCACCGGAATCGTTAGCGACGCTGGATAACCTGGTGTACAACCGTGGGAATTTTACTTTCCAGGAGGTGCACCATTGGTGAACAAGAGGTTAACCATGGAACGAGAGTGGGGTAACGTAGTTAAGTGATGTGTGGGTCGTTGTTGAGGTACTGAACAAAATGGTTTTTGCTTAGTGATCTCAGGAGGATCTGCGCGGCTATAAAGTTTGGTCACTGTTTTTGAAATTTATCTGGCCAGATCATAGATGTGTGGATGACTCGAAGAATGTATATGACCCCGCTTTGATGGGAGTATGGCAATACGAAGGGCAGGCCGTTAATGACAAGTTCTCTTGTGCCTGAAACCCTGCCGGGACGGCCAAGTGCGGGTTGTGCGGCCAGGAGGTTAGCGCTATCCCATATTTTTCGAGCAACTTTCTGGGCGGCGGTCTGGTTGTCTTTGGCGATATATTCGACGGCATCTTCAAGGTTCATGAGTGCTTTTCTGGTCCACTTAACGCGCACTTACGCCCCATTTTTCGAATGTTGTTTGTACCTGCTCTTCGCTGGCAAGTTCGTTTTGTGTCACCTCAGCGAGACCGTTTTCTACTTCATTCTGGTACCATTCTTCATAGGCAATGAAACGCTCAAGTGCTTGATTGATTATCCATGATCTTGAGCGACTTTGTGCTTTGGCTACTCCGTCCACGCGAAGAAGGAGATGTTCGTCCATCCTGACTGTTGTTGTTTTCATCAATATTCTCCATATTCTATGCATGTATTCGTAAAGAATATATCTGAATATGGATGGGAGTCAACCTTGGGATGTAGGGGCTGGGCTGATCATGAAAGGCTGTATTTCTCGCACGAAGCCGCAAAGGCCACGAAGAAAACCGGTAAAAATGGCCACAGAGATCACAGAGAAGCACAGAGAAAAGCTAAAAATCGATAAGAGTTAGTTCGGTCGATGCCGATTAAAATAAATTTTGTTATAGGGGACATTGTTGATCTGCAGAACTTAAATAGGTGGAGAGTGGGGGAAAATCACCGTATATTTATAAGTATTCCTTCTTCGATCTGAAAGTCTAGCATGGAGTTCTTGTTGATATCCTCCCGTTGTCGATGGCCTTCTTGCCAAGATATTGTCTCTATTCGCGTTCGCTCACCAGTGGTGCTGCTATGCCAAAAAGACGTGTGATCAGCTTTGACTGGGCAATGAAAAAACTGTTGCGCAGTAAGGTTAATTTTGAGATTCTCGAAGGATTTTATGTGAGTTGCTGAAGGAGGGGATTTCTGCATAACTTGCGCAGGTAATTCATGCGCTGGCAGCAGTGTTGTTTTAATCGCCAGTGTTCTTCAAACGTAGGTTGTAAAGACGGATATTATCGTCTGCGGTTATAAGAATCAGCCCCTCCGCCTGCGCTTGAGCGATCAGCATCCGGTCAAATGGATCGCGGTGATGAGCGGGGAGGCTCCCGGCCAGTTGTCCGTGATAGAGGCTGATGGGGAGCTTGCTGAATCCCTCATCCTCAACAATTGAATCCATATCCTCAGGTGCGATCAGCTTCCCGAGAGCTATTTTTATCGAAATCTCCCAGGTTGTTGCCGCGCTGACAAAAATCTGATTGCGCTCATTGCCGATTATCTCTTTGCAGCGTGGCCCCAGTTGAGGTGAGTCATTGAGCCACCAAAGGAGAGCGTGAGTATCCAGCAGGAATCGCTGCATCAGGATTGTCCTTCAAATTCATCAATGACACTTAAAGGGGTTTGATCAAAATCATCGGCGATTTGGATCTGACCTTTGAAGCGACCGGGTTTTCGCGGGATATGATTATCTTTGTGAGGAAGAAGGTCCACAAAAGGTTTGCCTGCCTTGGCAATGACAACGATTTCTCCTTGGCGTGCCTTTTCGGCCAAGGCGGACAGGTTACTTTTGGCTTCATGCATATTGACTTGCATCGTTTGCTCCCAATTATATGCTAGCTAGACTTAGCTAAGTTCATAGTGCCTGTCGATAAAGATTTTGTCAATATTGTTGATCTTGTTTCTCCTCAGTGATGTACGGATGCAGGGCGTAGGTCGATTATTGCAATGAATTCTTTTGCTTGATCGTAAAGGAAGCATTTCTCGTACGAAGCCACAAAGATCACGAAGCAAATCAAAAAGATAGCCACAGAGGAGCACAGAGGGCCACAGAGAGAAGCTGGAATAGAATTTCCCAAAGCCTTAGGTTCCCTCTGAGTTCCTCTGTGATCTCTGGTGCGCCGAGCAAAGCTCGGTCATTCTTGCAAGTTGAAAGGAACTTGCCCTGTTAATTGCTGATTGAACAGGAAGTTGCGGTCTGTCGTGCGGAGGTAACAAAGCACGGGAAGCGAGACCGG
>JAKIUS010000040.1 GCA_021647445.1 Geopsychrobacter sp.
GATGGGTTTTTTGAAGGAGCAGGTTGCGATCGAACTGGCCGATCCCGCTTCGGCCATCCTTAATATCGATCGCAAGATCAGCGCATCTCTGCGGGGTGCTGAGATGCCGACCCAAAATTTCGGTTTTCCGCTGGCCGGTTCGGTGTTGCCCTGGATCGATACTGAGGTCGAAGATGGTCAGAGTCGTGAAGAATGGAAAGGTCATGTCGAAACCAATAAAATCCTCGGCACCAGCAGCCCGATTCATATCGATGGTCTCTGCGTACGCATCGGGGCCATGCGCTGCCATAGCCAGGCCTTGACTATTAAGTTAAAACAGGATCTGCCACTGGCAGAGATTGAAGGGTTGATCGCGGGGGCCAACCCGTGGGTCGAACTGGTGCCGAACCGTAAGGAGGAGACCCTTAACCAGCTGACGCCAACCGCCGTCTCAGGTACGCTTAAGGTTCCGGTCGGCCGCCTGCGCAAGATGCGCATGGGTGGTGAATACCTCTCGGCCTTTACCGTTGGTGATCAGTTGCTGTGGGGCGCGGCGGAACCGTTGCGTCGCATGCTGCGCATTCTGCTTGAAAGATAGATCGATTCACGGGGCGCAGATTGTTGCGCCCCGTTTTTAATAGTTTCTCTTGTCTCGCTTCCTTTCTGAATCAAAATTCTCTGCTATTATTTATTCTGCGTGAAGAGATCGATCCCTGGCTCCTTTTTGGCTGGGAATCTTGCTTTTCTTTGTTCCTTTGTGATGATGCCCCTTTAACCAAGGAGACCGAAAATGAAAGCGATTCAGGTTCAGCAGTTCGGTGCGCCCGAGGTTTTGCAGTTGGTCGAAATCGATCATCTGCGGCCGACGGCCGATCAGATTCTGGTTCGCGTTCACGCCTCCGGGGTTAACCCGTTCGATACTTATCTGCGCTCGGGTGTTTATCCCGTGTTGCCCGATCTGCCCTGGACGCCTGGCTTTGACGGAGCCGGAAAGATTAACGCCTTAGGAGCCGAGGTTGAAGGTTTCACGGTTGGTGATCGGGTCTGGTTGAGTGGCAGTCTCACCGGAACCGCTGCCGAATTTGCTCTTTGCAGCCCGGATCAGGTTCATCCTTTGTCAGACGACATCAGTTTCGCGATCGGTGCGTCCCTGGGGATCCCTGCCGCCGCAGCCTGGCGGGCGCTCTTTATTCGCGGTTGTGCAAAGCCGGGGGAGACCGTTCTGATTCATGGGGCCAGCGGTGTCGCGGGGCAAGCGACAGTTCAATTGGCACGGGCTGCCGGTCTGCGGGTCCTGGGTACCGCAGGTAACAGAGCCGGTAAGCAGGTGGTGCTCGACGCCGGAGCGCATGATGTCTACCTGCATGGGGATGAAGGTCTGTCGCGCGAGAAAATCGATCTGATTATCGAGATGCTGGCCAATCATAATCTGGAGACCGATCTGCAGTTACTGGCGCCCGGTGGGCGGGTGGTCATTGTCGGTAGTCGGGGACGGATTGAGATCGATCCGCGCTTGACCATGGGCAAGGAGATCGATGTGCGTGGTATGAGTCTATTCGCAGCGACAGCGCAAGAGAAAGAGATGACCTTTGCCGCAATCGGTGCGGCTCTGGAGGTGGGGGTGCTCTGCCCACGCATTGCCGCTGAGCGACCGTTGTCTGAGGCCGCCCAGACCCATGAAATGGTGCTTAAGGATCTGGTTCAGGGGAAGATCCTGCTCAGGCCTTAAGTTTGAAAGGAGGAGTTTCGGAGATGACTGAACCTGAAGGTTTGTTCAGTTAAGCGTCATTGTAGTTGGCGCGAAGATGTTTTTTGTCAGGGTCGCCGGAAGTGCTGTCTGCTTATGCAGACGTCGCTCGGCCCCTGGAGATTGATCCGCAGCGACAGAGCGCAACGGATCAACATCAACGATCGTCCAGCCGTCGTTACGCTCAAATATTTGAACCTGCTTCAGATAGAGGAGAATATCGAGGAACTTGGGTGAAACCAGGTCTTCTTCGCCGGTACGATAAATGACGCGTATCATCTTTGATTCTCCCGTCTCCTTCAGCGATAAAACACTCCCCAGTGGTCTCCCACAAGTGCGATCAGTCAACCTTATCTTGATAGCACTTTTTAGGTCTGCTGTAAAAGCAAAAACGTCACATTTATTCTGGATCTCCGGGAATTCTTCTCTGCAATAGACGGCATGATTTATCTTTTATTACCCGGAGAAACGGGGGGACTATTGGGGCATTGTCGATTCGGTAAAACTTGGTTTGGTACTGTACTTTTAGTGAAAATTTGATAATGTTTATGCCTGTGCCGGAGGTTGGTCGTCTACTGATTTTTTTTGAGGTGAATGCGTTGGAACCTATAATGGAGATTGAACATACCGGTCAGGTTGAGGCATTGGAGGCAATTTGTGTAGATTTTGAACGGCATGCTGATGTTGCCGGGCTTCTTATTCTGACCTGTGACGCCAATGGTTATACCCCAGAGCTTCTTGACCCGCTGTTAACCTCTTGCTGTTTGCCGTTGATAGGTGCAGTCTTCCCAGAGATTATCGTTGGCAACAAGACTCTGATACAGGGCAGTATTGTCGTTGGCTTGAGACAGCGCCCCGATATCTTCAGTATTGCCGGACTCAGTGATCAAAGCGTCGATTTTGAAGAAGCGATCTGTTCTGCGATCCCTGATTTTTGTCTGGGACAGACAGTTTTGGTGTTTGTTGATGCTTTTGGAAGCCGTCTCGCCGATCTTATGGAGGGGCTTTTTAATAATTTTGGTCTTGAAGTCAACTATTTAGGCGGCGGTAGCGGCTCTCTATCCTTTAATCAAAAGCCTTGCGTGCTGACTAATCAGGGCATGCTTGAAGATGCTGCGGTTATTGCTCTGCTTGATGTTGCAAGCGGGGTTGGCGTGCAGCACGGTTGGTCCTCTCTTGCTGGTCCCTACAAGGTGACAGAAAGTACCGGTTGCACAATCGTTTCGATCGATTGGCAGCCTGCCTACACTCTCTATAAGCAGGTATTAAGCGAGCAGCAGGGGATCTCCTTTGCCGGAAGAGATTTCTATGCAATTGCGCAGAACTACCCTTTTGGGTTACGGAAACTTGATGCCGAGATGGTGGTGCGTGACCCGTTGACTGTTGGTGCTGCTGGAGAGATGACCTGTGTTGGGGAAGTTCCGGAGAATAGTTATCTCGATATTCTGATCGGAGACGTGGATACCTTGGTCGACGCGGCGTCAGAGGCGTTACGATTTGCCCTGCACAACCATACTGCGGCCTCCGAAACGGCACCGTTATTGTTGTTTGATTGTGTTTCACGTTCTGCGTTTATGGAAGATGAGTTTCAACGGGAGCTGGATGTTTTTCACGGATCTGGACGTCGGGTTATCGGTGCTTTGACCTTGGGCGAAATTGCAAATTGTGGCAAGTCCTATCTTGAACTGTTTAATAAGACAACGGTTGTTGGAGTTATTGATTTATGAGTCCGTCGCGTAGCGAATTGATTCAGATCTGTTACGAAATAGCATTGGCTATTAATGAAACCGAGGATATGCCGCGCCTGTTATCGCAGGCGCTGACTATGCTGGTACGTAAATTAAATTGCAGTGCTGGCGGTATTCATCTGCTTGATATTGAGCCCGACAGCCCTCCGGGGTTCAAGCCGCCTGTAACCATTCCACGTTGCAGTGAACGCATCCCTTCTTATGTTGAAGCCCTGGCACAACTGCCGATAGTTCCGACTCGCGACGCCCTCTCCTTTTTTGCGGACAAGCTGCCGCTCTGCGGAGTTTGTCAAAATGGTGATAACTATTATTTTTTTGATCTATTGCCTCACGGCTTCCTGTTGCTCTTAAAAAGCGAATCTACACTTGATCCCATTGTTGTAAAGGAGCTTAGACCGCTTGCGGCCAAGCTTGGTCAGGCGATTGGCACCTGTCTGCAACGCAAGGCCCTGCGGGAGAGCGTTGATCATTTCAGTATGGTGAGTGAAGAGTTGCGCCATTATCAAGAGAGCCTCGAAGAGATGGTTGAGGATCGCACGGTTACTCTGAAACAAGAGATGGCTGAACGACGTATTGCTGAAGAAGAGTTGCGTCAGAGTGAAGAGCAACATCGGCTGTTTTTACAACAGTTGCCCGATCCGGTTGTGGTTTTTAATCGTCAATGTATTCCTCAATATATCAATAAGGCTTTTACCGATAGCTTTGGTTGGTGTCTCGATGATTTTTCGGCAAAAAGTTTTCCGCTATTACATGAAGAGAGTGGTTCGAAAGGGGATTGGCTCCGACAGCAGATCGGCAAAGGAGAATCACCTTCGGGGATTGAGGTCAATTTGCAGAACAGTTCACATCAGGTTTTACGTGTGGCGGTCAGTGGCATCATGACACGGCAAAGGCGTAGAGATGATGACCTGCAAGTATTGGTGTTGCGCGATGTCACCGAGCAGCATCGACTCGAAGCTCAGTTGCGTCACTCGCAAAAGATGCAGGCGATCGGCACCCTGACCGGCGGCATCGCCCATGATTTTAATAATTTGCTCCAGGCAATTTCAGGTTATACGCAACTGCTGCAGCGCCGTATAAACAGAAAAAGTCGTGAAGGCTCTTTTTTGGATTCGATCGCAGTTTCAACGGAGCGGGCTGTTGATCTGGTGAAGCAACTGCTAATTGCCAGCCGTCGTGGTGAAAGTCGGTTAGTGCCCATTGATCTCAACGAAACCGTCGAGCAGGCAGTAAAACTTCTCGAGCGGACGCTGGTTAAAATGGTCCGGATTGAGACGGGTCTGCAGGAGACACCCCTGATTGTGGATGGAGATGCGGGGCAACTCGAACAGGTGATTTTAAATCTCTCCAACAACGCGCAGGCCGCCATGCCGAACGGTGGGGGTTTAACCCTGCTGACCAAAGAGGTGATGCTGGAAGAGGACTTTTGCCTGGGATATGACGGACTTAAGCCCGGAGCCTACGCCTTGCTCAGTGTGTCAGATAACGGCATCGGGATGAGTTCAGAGGTGATTGAGCAGATCTTTGAGCCCTTTTTTACCACCAAAAGGGTCGGTGAAGGGACGGGGCTGGGACTGTCGAGTGCCTACGGAATCGTTCGTAATCATCAAGGGGTCATTCTGTGTGAAAGTGAACCTGGTCGCGGCACGCTCTTTTCGATTTATCTGCCTCTCTCCGCCGGGATGGTCCGTCTGCAACCCCAAGAGCGTCAGGAGAAGGCGACTGCTGGTGGCGAAGAGACCCTGTTGATCGTTGATGATGAGCAGGCGATTGTTGAAATCGCCCGTTCAATTCTGGAGGCTGGTGGCTACCGGGTCATTCGTGCCGCAAACGGTGAAGAAGCGCTGGAAATTTATCTGCGGCGTAAGTCTGAAATTTCATTAGTAATTCTGGACCTTGGTATGCCGGGAATGGGCGGTGAAAAATGCCTTAAAGCTTTGCGCGCGGCGAATCCCAAGGTTCGTGTCCTGGTCGCTAGCGGGTATGCGAGTAAAGAGCAGGCCCAAAGGGTTCTCGATCTTGGGGCTGCAGCTTTTGTCGGCAAGCCTTACCGCGTCGAAACAATTCTTAAAGAGGTACGTCTCGCCTTAGATGATTGAAGTTGTTGGTGAGGCTTTTTAGCTCAGGGGTAGATAAAAAGAACAGCGGAATCTCTGTTACAGAGAATCCGCTGTTCTTTTTACTGGAGCCGCCCAGCGGAATCGAACCGCTGACCCCTTCATTACGAGTGAAGTGCTCTACCAACTGAGCTAGGGCGGCGAATTGCGTGAGCAGTATTTAGCGCAATTAGTCCGCTTAGTCAATCACTCTGTTGGGGGTGCGCTTAAAGTCATGTCTCACTGGGGCGTCTGGTCGAGCATTTGCCGAATTTTCTGGAGCAGCAGGGTTGGTTTGACCGGTTTGGTTAGCAGGTCTTCGTCTGGGTCGAGCTCGCCGCGACTCTGGATGATATCCATGGTGTAGCCGCTGGTGAAGAGGATTTTGATGTCGGGTCGGTGGCGACGTATTTCGGTGGCGGCATCTTTGCCGTTCATGACCGGCATCACGACATCCATCAGGACCAGATTGATCTGATGCTGATGGATGTGGAATTTTTCTACCGCATCCTGCCCGTTGACCGCTTGAATGACTTGATAGCCAAATTGTTGCAGTGCGGTTTGTGCCATCTCGCGGAGATCTGTTTCATCTTCGACAATCAGAATTGTTTCCTGGCCTTGGCCAGGCATTATGGGTGCGTTTGTCTTTTTTGTTGACGGTTGCTGATGCTGGACGATGGGCAAGTCAATCATGAAGGTTGAGCCCTGCTGTGGTTGACTGGTTACCGTAACATAGCCGCTGTTCTGCTTGATGATTCCGTAGACCATTGCTAGCCCTAATCCAGTCCCTTTGCCGATATCCTTGGTGGTAAAAAAGGGTTCAAAAATTCGACGGCGCAGCGCATCGTCCATACCGCAGCCATTATCTTTAACGCATATTTGCGCGTAGATTCCCGGTTTGCCGAAGCCCTGGGCGCGTACGAAGCTTTCATCCCGCTCACATACAGAGGTGGTGATGCTCAGGGTGCCCCCTTTAGGCATAGCGTCCCGCGCGTTGGCGACCAGGTTGGTTAAAGCCTGTTCGATCTGATGCTTGTCGACATAGACACTTAACAAGGTTGTTGCACAGTGAAGTTGGAAATCGATATCTTCGGGAATAAGACGTTGAAGAAACTCTTTGCAATTGATCATGATCTCGTTGAGATCATAGCTGTCGGCCGACATGGCCTGTTTGCGGCTGAAGACCATCAGGTTTTTGGTCAGGCTAGCGGCTCGTTCGGTCGGGTCATTGCTTTTATTCAGGTAGTTGTAAAACGGATGTTCCGGGGTTGTTTTGTTTTGCATGATCGAAACATAGCCCTGGATAACGGCGAGGATATTGTTGAAATCGTGAGCAACGCCGCCGGCCAATTGGCCGATGGCATCCAGCTTTTGCGAATGGAGCAGCTGCTCTTCAAGCTCCCTGCGCGCGGTAATGTCTCGTGAAATATCGATAACCCCGGCAACCCGACCATCGGCATCATGAAACGGGGTCTTGATGGTTTCGAACAGCGCCTGGCGGCCATCGGCTAAGGTACAGGTCTGTTCAAGGGTACGATATTTGTTGGTTGCGATTACTTCCTGATCGATCTGTTGTGAGCGATGCCCCTGATTCTGGGCCGCAAGAATTTTATCTTCCTGCTGGCCGATGAGCTGGTCTTTAGCTCGACCGGTGAGCGTTTGGGCATAATTACGATTGCAGCCGAGGTAGCGGTTTTGCCGGTCTTTGTAGGCAATGAGGTCGGGGATTGCATCGAGCAGGGTGTTGAGAAATCGCGTCTGGCGTTTTAAGCGTCGAGTCACTTCCCACCAGTAGGCACCAACCAGAAGAATGATGGCAAGAATGTGCAGGTTGTGGCGGATGGGGGCGAAGATCGGCGCATAGATATCGCCTGCCAGATCATTGATTGCCTGCAGGGCATCGTCGGCAAAGAAAAAGAAAAAGGCGACAAACGCCAGCCAGGGGATGCTGATGTCACGCTTTTTAGCGTAAAGGAAGGCCCCTAGGATCAGCAGCGTTATCAGCGCACCTTCAAGGCGAAAGATCAGATCGCCGGGAAAATCATGGAACTGGGCACCGATATAAGCGGCCCCTTCTAATCCCGCTGCGGTTTGAATCTTTAAAAAGGAGATCCAGAGCGGGCTGATGACCAGGTAGGTGATCAGGGTGACCGTTGAGCTGACGATCAGGAAGTAGTGTGCAAATTTTTCAAAATTGAAGTAGACGCGCAGAAAAGCATAACCCATTAAAATGATAGATAAAATCGCGACGGCATGCTCAATAGGCGGATAGTATTTAAAAATAGTGTCGAAGGCGAAATAGCCACGAAAACTGCCATATTCGGAAACAAACATGAAGAGTTCGCGACTGGCCCCAACCACCGCTGCAATCGAAAAAAGCAGATGGCGACGATCTGTAGTCTCGCGCCACAAGCGGTAGGAGATGATGTAGAGCACCGACCAGAAGAAACCCGCCAGCAGAAAACGGACAGCATTGTTGGCAGGGTCTCCGGGGCCCCCTCCAAATTGAGTGAGGATCAGGATTAATTCATTGAGCATGTTGCCGCTCTTTCAAGGTAAATGGCGAAATTATCAGGGTTATGGTTTTTTTAGTTTTTTAGTCGTCTGTGACAATTTTAACTATAGTAAGCCGTTTTTGCTGTTTAAGAAAAGCTTTTGGTGGCAGAGGCCTGAATTAGGCGTGAATTTTAATTGATGGATTTGGGGTCATTTCCTTGGTTCAAGGTGTAATTCAGCACAGATACTTTAATGCACAGGAGGATTGAACAGGCCAGGCTTTTGGCCGACGGATCTGCTGATCTTTGGTAAACTTAACCTTATGCATCGGTAATCAAGAGTTGTGATAGCGTACATAAAGGAGAAGAGGGATGATCGTTGGTATTTTGAAAGAGATTAAGGTAGAAGAGAATCGCGTTTGTATGACTACCGCCGGGGTCGAAGTGCTGACGGCCCAGGGGCATCAGTTGCTGGTTGAATGTGGGGCCGGAATCGGTAGTGGTTTTGCCGATGACGAGTATCGGGCGGCAGGGGCCGAGATCGTTGCCACGAATGTCGAGATTTTTGCGCGGGCCGAGATGCTGATGCATGTAAAAGAGCCACAGCCGAGTGAGTATGCTCTGATCCGTCCCGGTCAGATCTTTTTTACCTATTTCCATTTTGCCGCCAGCGAACAGTTGACTCGCGCGATGCTGAATACTCGGGCGATCTGCATCGCCTATGAGACCATTGAAAATTCCGATGGGAGCCTGCCGCTCTTGACGCCTATGAGTGAAGTGGCTGGGCGGATGGCGGCTCAA
>JAKIUS010000041.1 GCA_021647445.1 Geopsychrobacter sp.
GCTAGACCTGGCCCTGACGGGCGTAAGGATTGGGATCTGGCGCGGGTGCTCGAAACATTTCCCCGACTGGCGGAGCGGATGAGCCACATGGGCAATCATCTCTCCGGTGGCGAACAGCAGATGCTTACCGTTGGCCGCGCCTTGATGACCAATCCTGATCTGCTGATCCTTGATGAAGCCACAGAAGGCCTGGCCCCGCTGATCCGCAAGGAGATCTGGTCGGTGATCCGCCAGGTCAAGCAGAGCGGAATTGCCGCAGTGATCGTTGATAAGGATCTTAAGGCGTTGCTCGAACTGGCTGATCGGCATCTCATTATCAGCAAGGGGCAAATTGTCTACGAGGGCAGTTCGGAGGATTTGGCCGCCAACCCCGAGATTCACACTCAGCATCTGGGTGTCTAGCAGCCAAATTTTCGCTTTAGCTCTGATCGTTCGACAGACTAGGAGAATCGCTATGCCGATCAAAGAGATTCTGGTCCACCTCGATAATAGCGACCGGTGTCAGACCAGACTTGAGGTGGCTATCTCGCTGGGCCTCAAGCATCAGGCTCACCTGACCGGACTCTACGCAACTCCGCCGCCCTATTATGCGGTCAACTGGGTCGATCCACCGCCCGCAGTGGTCGCGATGGAAGCCCGTTTCAGTGAGATGACAAGTGCTGCCGGGCTTGCCGCCGACTTGATCTGTACCGATGCGCCAGGTCTGATCGCCAGCGTCAATGAGCGAGTGATTCTGCAGGCCTATTATGCCGACCTGGTGATTGTCGGCCAAACCGACCCGTCCGCCGGGAGCCTCCGAAACCCTGACGATTTGCCCGAGCAATTGGCCTTGAGTGCCGGTCGTCCGGTGCTGGTTATCCCCAGGTTCGGCGAATTTAAAACCGTCGGTCAAAGAATCTTGCTGGCCTGGAGAGGTGGAAGGGCTTCATCCCGTGCGCTCAACGATGCCATCCCCTTTCTGGAGCAGGCCAAGCAGGTCACGCTCTCCATGGTCAACCCTGACGAGCAGTTTGAAACGCAGGCGAAAAAACTCTGTACCTACCTGGCTCGGCATGGGACCAAAGCCGCAATTGACAAATTATCGGCTGAAAATATTCGCGTTGGCGATGTGCTTCTCAATCAGACCTGTGATCTGGGAATTGACCTGGTGGTCCTGGGGGTTTTTGCTCAGCGGCGGCTGGGGAAGACCCGCCTGGGGCCGGTCGGCAAACATTTTCTTGAGTACATGACGATTCCGGTGCTGATGTCCCGCTGAGGCTCTGTTAAAAGCCATATTTCTCTGACCCCTCGGGTGCCCTTAGGTTTAACTTTAATAATTAATGCTCACAAAAAAACTTGACATGTGCTCAGTCGCTGATAGATTTGCACATCCTAACCAACTTCTTTGCTCATCGAAGTTGTACGTCTTAAGAATCAACAACATCCATCCAAACAGCCAAATTTTCGCTTCAGCTCTGAAAGTCCGACAGACTGCAAGACTCAAAACAAAGGAGTTTTTCCATGAAACTGTTCAAGATGCTGGTCCTGCTTAGCTTCGGTATCGCCTGCACCACGAGTGCATTTGCACAAACTGCCGACGATCTAACCTATATGACCGAGGAATATCCACCATTTAATTTTCAGATTAACGGTAAATTGCAAGGGATCTCCATCGATCTGCTCGAAAAGGTTTTTCAGCAGATCGGCGCAAACAAAAGTCGTGCAGACATCCAACTTATTCCTTGGGCCAAAGGCTATGAGGCTGTCAAAAACCAGCCGAACACCGTACTTTTTGCCATGACTCGCACCGAAGCGCGCGAATCACTTTTTAAATGGGTTGGCCCTTTGGCCCCGGCACGGATTGTGGTTATGGCCCGCAAAGCCGACGGGATCAAGATTGACTCTGTTGCCGATTTGAATAAATATAAAATCGGCGCGATCCGTGAGGATATCGGTGAGCAGCTTCTGCTCAGTGGTGGCGTCAGTAAAGATTCCGTTGACGCGTCGTCCTCAATTGAAGCGAATATCAAGAAACTGGATCGGGGTCGGATCGATCTCTGGGCCTATGACCAGACCGTTGCGATGTACGCGATCAAAAAAGCTGGCTACAATCCCCAGGATTTTGAATCCGTCTACGTCCTGAAAGACGGCGCACTATATTATGCGTTCAACAAAGGGACCGATGAAGGGCTGATACAGAAGTTCCAGACGGCCCTCGATGCAGTTAAGCAATCCGGTGAGTATGCCAAGATTCTTGGTGCCTATGGACAGTAAGGATCTTACGGGTCGGGCGGGTTGGCAACCGATACAATTCTGCCGTTCTTCTCACAACGTAAAAAGATAGCCAGAAAGAATTATCGACAATTTGTCGTTGATAGAGTACGGCAAGGTCCGCGCCTCTTTTTGTAATTTTTTTATTGACGACTGACAGACATATCACAATCTCAGTTTAAAATGAGATTGTGATAGTTTTTTTGAACCTCTTACGAAACAACCTGAAACTCAGACTGTCAAGTGTTCATACCGCAGTTTATCCCCACCTCTTGGAGGGATCAAAGGACGTGGATCTGGTCGTGGTTGTCAAAACCCATCTGCCGCGTGATCTCTACTACCGTCTTCAGGATGCCGAAAAATAAACTCTTCCCATACGGGTTGATCTTCTCGACTGGCAGCGTATTACATCGGAATTTCGTCAGCATATTTATCGATAAAAGAAAAGTATAATTACATGGGCCCGGTTGTCTTTCCTGGTACGAAATCTGAGAACAGACAGCAAAAAAGCAACGTCACGCGTCTTCTTCGGACAGGTTAAATTCTTCTGGATTCAAGCCAAGGCTGACGGCGGTCCCGATAATTTCATCCCAAGTATTCTCTTCGATGAAAATACCCGCAGACAGACGACTTTTTCTTCGCTGTCGTTCCGGATCGCCCGGTATCAGGACCGGACTCTCGGTCTGTGCTGGGGGGGTCGCGCGGATATAGTCGATCAGGGCGGCAATCTCCTGGCGTATGGCGTTTTGCTCACCATAAAGTTCGGGGTTGATGAGGATGGTCAGCATGTGGTTGACGATACCACCGCCACGCACATTTCCAGGCTGAATCGTGCCACCGCCAGTCAGGGCTGCGGCTAGTACCTCGCACAGCAGTCCCAGACCGTAGCCCTTGTGCTCACCAAAAGGTAAAAGGGCGCCTTGAGGTTCAGAAAAAAGGACCGAGGGATCACCTGTCGGTTGGCCTTCTGCATCGATTAGATCGCAATCCGAAACCTGATGTCCCTTGTTGAGTGCCACCCGAGCCTTGCCGACGGCTATTCGACTGGTTGCCATATCAAGCAACAGATGGTCAGCTTCATTCAACGAAGGCACGGCGATACACAGGGGGTTGGTTCCGTAGCGGCCTTGTTTTCCGCCGAAGGGGGTCACCATGGGAACATGGTCGACGACGCTTACGAAGTGCAACGAGATCAGGCCCGCTGCCAGACTCTGCTCGCCATAGGCACCGATGCGGCCTATGTGGTGGGCGTTTCGTAATCCCATCAGGGCCATGCCCTTGTCTTTGCAACGGTCGATGGCCAGTTCCATCGCCAGCTTGGCCGCTACTTGCCCGTAGCCTCGGTGGCCATCAAAGAGTATAAAATTCCCCTGGTCGCTCACCGTTTCGGGCAAGCGGTTCGGCTTGAGAAGGCCTTTGGCGATGTTTGCCACGTAAGTGGGCAGCATCCCCACGCCATGACTGTCATGGCCACAAAGGTTGGCCTGCAGCAGATGAGACGCCACGGTGCGCGCTTCAGCGGGGCCGCTTCCCGCAGCCTCAAGGATGGCAGAAGCTAGATTCTCAAGCTTTTCATGACTCAGGTTCAAAACCGTTTCTCCTCGATATTCAAACCAGCAGATACTTCTGGCGGACGGCCTCGTCCTGGCGAAGCTCCTCAATACTGCCCTGATAACGGATGTGACCATTGTCGATGATGTAGGCACGGTCGCTCAGCCGCAAGGCAACGTTTTGATTCTGCTCGGCCAGCAGAACCGAGAGGCCACTGGCCTTGAGCTCAAGAATCTTTTCTTCGAGCATCTCCACGATGATCGGTGCCAGCCCTTCTGTGGGTTCATCCAGCAGCAGCAGATCGGGGTTGGTGATCAAGGCACGGCCGATCGTGAGCATCTGCTGTTCGCCCCCGCTGAGGACGCCAGCTCTACGCCGGTCAAGGGCACTCAAGGCCGGGAAAAAACCGTAGACCCTCTCCTTGTCCCAGCCATCGCTGCCCTGACAGGGTCTGGCGGAAATTTCAAGATTCTCCCCCACACTCAGATCCGCGAAGACCCTGCGATCGTCGGGGACGAATCCCACGCCCCTGCGACACATCTGGTAGGGCGGACAGCCGGTCACACGGTCCCCCTTGAGGGTGATTTCGCCCTGTTTGGGCGGCGTCAGCCCCATGATACTTTTCATAGTGGTGCTCTTGCCAGCTCCGTTTCGACCGAGCAGGCAGACGATTTCCCCTTTGTGCACGCTGAGGGATACGTCAAAAAGAATGTGACTCAGTCCGTAATAGGTGTTGATCTCCCTGACATCTAGCATCAGTCATGGCCTCCCAGATAAGCCTTCTTGACCTGTGGATCGTTGCGCACCTGATCCGGCGTTCCCTGAATGATGGTGCTCCCCTGCTGCATAACCATAATCCGGTCGGAAAAGGAGAACACCAACTCCACATCATGTTCGCAAAACAGAATGGTCAGGCCCATCTCGCCTGACAAGCGCTTCATGAGATCTATGGTCGTTGCCGTCTCTTCACTGGACATCCCAGCGGTGGGCTCGTCCAGAATCAAAAGTTGGGGATCGCTGCCCAAAGAGATAGCCATCTCCAGAACCTTTTGGTCGCCGTGAGAGAGCAGACCACAGATTCTGTCGCGCTTGCCGCTGAGGCCCATCGCTTCAAGAATTCTCTCCGTTTCTTTCACCGCTATGCCCCCTGCCGGGGTGAAGAAATTCGAGGTTTTTCCCATACGGCTTATCACCGCGGTCTGAACGTTTTCAAACACACTCATGCGACTGAAGATCTTCACGATCTGAAACGAGCGGCTCATCCCTTTGCGACAAAGCTGATAGGGAGACAGACCACGAATATCCTCCCCCTTGAAAAGGACGCTGCCAGCATCAGGACGTAACTGGCCACTGACGAGGTTGAATAGGGTCGTCTTTCCCGCGCCGTTGGGACCGATGACCGCCACTACCTCCCCTTGATTCACCGATAGGTTGGCATCCTTCACAGCTTGAAAGCCGTCAAATGATTTTCGTAGAGATTTTATCTGGAGCATGACTGCTCTCCTCAAGCGATTGACCGGGGAATCTGGTACGAAACAGGTCATTAACGAAACCCAAAACGCCCTTGGGAAGGAAAAATATCGTCAACATCATCATCAAGCCAAGGATGAGGGTCAAGTACTCGGTATAGTTGCCGGCGAAGGTTCGCAGGGAGATGATAAGGCAGGCCCCGAGCATGGGGCCGAAAAAAGTGAACCAGCCCCCCAGCAGGCACATGATGAGGATTTCCAGAGACAGGGTCCAGAATAGCAGGTCCGGAAAAACGCTCCCTTCCAGGGTGACGAACAGCGACCCGGCAACGCCAGCAAAAAGCGCGGCAACAACCAAGGCAAGGATACGGTGCCGGATAACGTTAACGCCAATGGCTGCACAGCGCTCCGGGTTGTCGCGAAGGGCCTGGAGTATCCTCCCGAACGGAGATTTGATAACAATGAACATCAGCAGCAGACAGAGAGCGGTGATAGCCAGAATGAAATAATAAGCAGGGGTCGTTCCAGAGATGACCGCAGGCATGGAGATGCCGTGGATGCCGTCGTCGCCGCCTGTGAAGTCGTACCAGCGATAGACGATGACCCAGAGCAGCGAGCCTAGCGAAATTTGGAGCATGCCAAAGTGCAGACTGCTAAGGCGAGCGCAGATCAGGCCGATCACCAGACCGAAAAAGGCCGCCACCAGCGGCGCCGAGACAAAGGCGACCCAGGTTGGCAGGCTGGTTTTGGTCAGCATCAAGGCGGTTGTGTAGGCGCCAACACCGTAGAATACAGCATGATGAAACTGGTACATCCCCCCGTAGCCAAGAACCAGGTTGAGACTGGTCGCTAACAACCCGGTGACCAGCATAGCGCTGACCAGGTAGATGTAGAATCTGGGAGCCACATAAGGCATAAAGATGAGGCCGACCAAAAACAGCACAACCAGAGGAAGAGACTTTTTGCCAAAAATTCCGAAAATCATGGGGAAGTCCCCTACCAGATCGATTTCAAAAGCCCTTTAGGGCGGAAGGTGAGTACAGTAATCACGGCGAGGTAGGGGAAGACGATACCAAACTGGGGGGCCACCAGAATGCCGATGGCATCGGTGAGACCAAAGATAACTGCCCCCAGCAGCGCCCCCCACACATTACCAAGACCGCCGATGATGACGATAAGGAAAATCTCGATGATGATGGAATGATCCATCCCCTGACTGATGTTCTGCGTCGGAGCCACCAGGGCTCCGCCGATCCCCGCAAGGTAACAGCCAAGGACAAACACCGCCGCATAGACCAGATTAACGTTAACCCCCACCGCTCCGACCATTTCACGATCCACGGCCGCGGCGCGCGAAATCTTGCCCAGCAGGGTCCGGTTGGTCAGATACCAGAGCCCGGCGGCGAACAGAGGGCCCAGCAGCAGCAAAAACAGATTGTAACGCGGGAAGGGCATCCCCAACAGCAGGTAGGACCCTTGAAATATCTTGGGAACCGCCAAAGAACGGTAGTCTGAACCCCAGACTAATTTGACCAGATCTGCGAAAACTAGGGTAAAAGAGAAGGTGAACAGCAACATCATCAGATGGTCACGCTTATACAGAAAACGGAACAGGCCCTGCTCCATGATCAGTCCAATCAAGGCCACGACCAGAGGGGCCAACAAAAGCGCCACCCAGAAACCCAGGTTACTTTGCGAAAAAGCTGTGGCAATCGAGTAGGTCGTGAAGGCACCGATCATATAGAGCGAGCCGTGGGCCAGGTTCGGGATACGTAGGACCCCCAGGATCAAGGTGAGCCCCGAGGCGACGATAAATAAGATGGTCGCCTTGCTCAGACCAACCAGAATCTGGATGCAAAGGACCGAAAAAGACAGGCTGGGGAACAGTTCCATGAGACTTTCTTTGCGTTCAGGTGGATGTGGAAACAAAGCGATCGCGAGAGAGTGGAGGGCAGTGTGCCCCCACCCTCCACCTTGCGTGTTTAGTTTTGACGGGCCTTGCGAATAGCATCCAGCGATGGCATGGCTTCTGTTGCAGAGATGGTAACAATATCCCTGGCAACAAGGACAGACTTGCCTGCAGCTTTGGTTGTCACTCCCATGAACATGGGTAGCATGACCTGATGATCTTCGGCCCGCATGGTCACCTGACCCACAGGGGAGTCAACGCTCAACCCTTCCAGCGCGTCGATGAACTTCTCGGTGTCGACCTCACCAGCCTTCGCGTAAGCCTCGGAGATGAATTGAGCCGCTATATAGCCGTACAGAGCACCCACCGCTGGGGTACGACCATAAGCCTTTTCGAACTCGGCGACAAAAGCGCGGTTCTCGACGGTATCGGGGTAATAACTGTGGTAGTTAGCGGTTCCGATGACACCTTCGGGAGCACTGAGACCCAGCGGCTTAAGCGTCGAAACCTCCGTGCCGGTATGCATATAAAAGGGCACCTGCGTATTGAACCCTGTGGCCTGCGCCGCCTTCAAAAAAGGCACACAGTCGCGTCCGCCGGTGGCGATGATGACTGCATCAGGCTTCTCAGCTAACATCGCGGTGATATAGGGTGTGAAGTCAGGTTCGCCCACCTTCCACCAGGATTTTCCAAGCAACTTGACCTCGGGCTTGAGCTGCTTGAGGTTTTCCCAAACGGCATCTGCGACCGCATGCCCGTACTCGTAATCGTCACCGGCAATCCAATAGCGGGTGTAGGGCTTCTTGGCCAGACCTGCCGCCGCTGCTTTTCCGATCATGGCGGTATTCTCATTCATCGAGAACACATAGCGATGACCTTTTTCCCCGGTGATCTTGGCACTCTTGGCGAAGGTGACCAAAAACGGGATCTTTTCCTGTTTGGCAAAGTTCGAAATGGCCAAGGCCAAAGAGCTATTAATCGTCCCCATGAGGATATCAACCTCTTCGCGCATCACCAGCTCCTTGGCGGCGCTCAGCCCGAGGTCGACCTTAAACTTGCTATCACGGGTAATAAACTCAAGCTGCTGACCAAAAATCCCGCCCGCAGCGTTGATTTTTCCCGCAGCCAGAGCAAAAGCGTCACGCACGTCGTTGGTGTAGGTGCTGGCAGGACCACTGTAGGTGTCGACAATGCCGACCTTGATCGTTTTGGCAGCAAAAGCGCTAGATACCGTAAGCAGGGAGCAGCAGACAAGCGCCGCGAAGCAGAAGAATCTCAAAGACGTTTTCATACGATTGTGCCTCCTTTTGGGTCAAGACTTTATCAATTCAGCTAACGGGTAACGGGGCCATAAAAAGATCCTGAATAATAACAGCTCAGGAGCCTGTTGGCCTATCTGGACTAAACAGAAAACAGGAGTACTTGAAATCAGCTAAGGGACCGTCTGGAATTCCAATCATGCTTCACTCTAATTCGTAATATCCATATAGAAGAGTGCTCATGTCAAGAAGTAAAACGATGTTTTCTTTAGAAATGCAGAAGCCAAGTTTGCGGAGTGGATTTATTAAGGCAGTAAGGTAAGAGCGTTTTCTCTTCTGGACAAAGAAAAGCATAATTACATGGGCGTCCCGGTTGTCCTGT
>JAKIUS010000042.1 GCA_021647445.1 Geopsychrobacter sp.
GGACTAACGTGCGAAGCGCGAGGAAAGTTTGATGCAGCACGGGTGTCAGAAATGGCGCCCCTGTTTGCGTTTGGGAGTTAGAGGCAGGTTAAGGTCTGGGTTTGCCCAGGCTGGTTCGTTTCATCGTCAGGCAACATCAAGCGATTTGCCGAGATCGAGGTGTTTTCAATGTTGAAAATAGATCAGGTCATTCCCGGCTCAGTTGCGGAGTTTGCGGGTATTGAATCGGGTGACCAGTTACTGCAGATTGGTCAACGCCCGATCGACGATATTGTCGATTACTTTCTTGCTCTTGAGGGGGAATCTGCAGCCCGATTGTTGTTGCAGCGGGCAGGCGATGACCCCTTCGAGGTTCTCCTTGAGCTCGAAGCGGAGGAAGACCCGGGATTGGTCCCCTTGCATCCCGATCCGCATCGCTGCGGCAATAACTGCGTCTTCTGCTTTGTCCATCAGTTGCCAAAAGGCTTGCGCCGAACCCTCTATGTCAAGGATGAGGATTACCGTTTTTCCTGGCTCTATGGATCCTATATTACGCTTGGGAATATTGTTGAGGCCGATCTACAGCGCATTATAGCCGATCAGTTGTCGCCCTTGTACATATCGGTTCATGCGACCGCCCTGGATGTCCGTTGCCGTTTATTGGGCAAACAGGTGCCACCGAGCTTGCCGATTTTACAGCGTTTGACGACTGCGGGTATCGAACTCCATACCCAGATCGTGCTCTGCCCCGGATACAATGATGCCGAGGTTCTGCAGCAGACTATACTCGATCTTGGTTCTTTCTGGCCGCAGATCCGTTCCCTTGCGGTTGTCCCGGTCGGGTTGACCAAACACCGTGATCATCTGCCAACTCTCGCTCCCGTGACAAAAGAGGATGCACTTCAAGCCCTGGATATTATAGATAAAATTCAATCTAGGCAACTTGAACAGACCGACAGTCGCTTTGTGTTTGCCGCCGATGAACTCTACCTGCGTGCTGAGCGCGTGTTTCCCGATCTCGAGAGTTACGAAGAGGGCTGGCAATTTGAAAATGGGGTCGGGATGGTGCCATTGTTCAGACGTGACGCCGAAGAGGTTCTGCTTGAGGCGATTCCTCTTGATGTTAAAAAAGTAAGTCTGATCAGCGGGGTTTCTTTTGCCGAGGAACTGCGCAGCTTTACTCGCCGGCTTGAAACGCGCGTCGAAACAACATTGCAGGTGGTGAGCGTTGGCAATCGTTTTTTCGGCGAGACGGTTTCGGTGACCGGGTTATTGACCGGGGCTGATATTATCTCCGCCTGCGCTCATATCGATATTGGGGACGCCTTGTTGCTGCCCGATGTACTCTTCAACGACGGTGAAGGTTTACTGCTCGATGACATGCGGATTGAGGATCTCGAAGCGCATTTTAACCTTCCGGTCCTGAGGGTCGGCAATGACCCCTGGGGGATTCTGGATGGTCTGGAGCGCCTGGATTGTCGTAATATAGAAATTTCAGAGGTTTAGTATGTTGGATCTTCGTGACCTTTCGAGGAGAGTTCTATGACTAGGGTATTGAAACAGTCTCTCCCTGTTTTAGGGATGAAATGCCAAAAGTGTGTGGCACGGGTGACGGCTTTGTTGGTCGCCCTGCCTGGAGTATCGCATGTTGAGGTCTCTCTCGCGGATAAACGGGCCTGTTTTGATCTCGACGCGACAGAGGATGTTCAAAGTTTAAGCCGGGTGATCGAGGCTCTTGAGGCTGCCGGATTTTCAACGCAGGCTGCCGCGGAGTCGACGCCCGCTACCGATGATCGTCCGCAGCGAGCTGCGTCTGTGGAAAATAGTCGGTTTGCGATCAGCAAGATGAGTTGTGCCAACTGTGCGGCAACCATCGAAAAAGCGATTTCGGTGCTGTCGGGGGTTGTTTCGGCACGGGTCAATTTCGCTTCAGAAACGTTGCAAGTTGAACATGACGCGGCCGATGTGCGCAACGATGAAATTTTGCAGGCCTTAGAAGCGGCAGGTTATCCGGGTCGTCTGCTTGATCAGCCAGGAATCCTGCATTTTGCGGTGAGCGGGATGAGTTGTGCCAACTGTGCGGCCAAGATAGCGAAGAGTTTGCAGGAGACTGCCGGAGTGCATACGGCGACGGTTAATTTTGCAGTCAACACGGCGGAGGTTTCTTATGATCCGGCGCTCTTGAGTGATGCGGACCTTTTTGCCGTCGTCGAAGATCTCGGTTATCACGCCGAGTTGCAGGAGGATGAAGATCGCCAATCACGCGAAGCCCGGCAGGCATTCTACTGGTTACTTTTTTCCGGTGCCCTGGCCATCCCGATTATGTTGTTCATGTATTTGCAGCCCTTTGGGACAGCAACAACTCTGGTCAACGCGGTGTTGGCCAGTGTTGCGCAGTTCAGCGCCGGGTTAACCTTCTATCGCGGCGCTTATAAATCCCTGCGTAACCGCTCGGCCAATATGGATGTATTGGTCGCATTGGGGATTACTGCTGCTTACGGTTATTCGGTGTTGGCGCTGGTTGGAGCTCTGGGAGAGCATGCAGTGGTTTTCTTTGAAACCAGTGCGATGCTGATCTTCTTTATTCGTGGGGGAAAATGGCTGGAGAGTCGCGCCAAGGGGCAGGCTGGAGCCGCGCTTAAGCAGTTGCTCAAACTTCAGGCGGATCGTGCCACATTGCTGGTTGATGGTCAGGAAGAGGAGGTTGCCGCCAGTCGCTTGAAGAGCGGAGATCTGCTGGTGGTGCGTCCGGGAGAAAAGGTGCCGGTCGATGGGGTTGTCGAGACTGGTGCCAGTGCGGTTGATGAATCGATGATCAGCGGTGAGGCGGTTCCGGTTACCAAACAGGTCGGCGATAAGCTGACCGGAGCCACGATTAACCGCACAGGGCGACTTGTGATGCGGGTCACTCAGGTTGGCAGCGAGACGGTGCTGGCGCAGATTGTGCGCCTGGTTGAAGAGGCGCAGAGCGATAAGGCTCCAATTCAAAAACTGGCCGATCGGGTCTCGAATGTTTTTGTGCCGGTGGTTATTTCGATTGCCCTTTTGACCTTTATTATCTGGTACGGACCCGGTGGGCGTGATTTCTTCTTCGCATTTCGCATGTCTATCGCGGTACTGGTCATTGCCTGTCCCTGCGCTCTGGGGCTGGCGACACCGACCGCTATTATGGTCGGTTCAGCGATCGGTCTGGAACGAGGAATCCTGTTTAAAAAGGCTTCCGTGCTCGAACATATTTCTCGGTTGCAGGTGGTATTACTCGATAAAACCGGCACTCTGACCACCGGGGTCTTTGAAGTGACCGATCTGATTCCGGTTGCCGGGGTGAATGAGTCGCGTCTCTTGCAACTTTGTGCTTCAATCGAGTCGGGCAGCAATCATCCCCTGGCGCGAAGGCTTGTCGCTACGGCGCGGGCTCGAAATATCGATTTTACACCCTTAGAAGAGAGTGAGGAGATCGGTGGCCAGGGCTTGCGCGCTGAGATCGAAGAGGGGGAACTCTTGTGCGGCAATGCTCTGTTGCTCGAAAACCAGGGGGTTGATCTTCAGCCTTTGACAAATCAGGCTGAGGCCCTGTCCGCCAAGGGTTGTTCGCTTATCTATCTGGCATTAAATGGTCGTTTGCTCGGAATTGTCGGTCTGGCCGATGGGATTAAGGAGAACGCTGCCGAGGCCTTGAATGGTTTGCGTCGCCTGGGACTTCAAACCGTGTTGGTCACCGGGGATCGGCGGGTGGTTGCACAGCAGGTCGCTACTACTCTGGGCATCGATCATGTCGAGGCAGAAGTCCGCCCGGAACAGAAACTGGCGACGGTTGAAAAATACCAACAACAGGGTTTATTTGTGGCGATGGTCGGCGACGGTATCAATGATGCTCCCGCGCTGGCCAAGGCCGATATTGGGATCGCTATCGGCAGTGGTACCGATGTCGCCAAGGAGACCGGCGACCTGATCCTGGTTGGTGGTGACATGCGTGATATAGAGCGCGGCATCCGCTTGGGGCGACGTACCCTGGTGAAAATTAAGCAGAATCTTTTCTGGGCTTTTTTCTATAACATCATGGGGATTCCGTTGGCCGCCGGGCTTTTTTACCCCTGGTTCGGCATCTACCTTGAGCCTGAATATGCTGGTTTGGCCATGGCTTTTTCGAGCGTCTCTGTTGTCAGTAACAGTCTGTTGTTGCGCCGTATTCGTAAGCAATTATGATGGCGTTGAAACAAAAAACTGTGATTGGCGTTATTGGCTCCGCAGAACCGAGTGCGGTCGGGTTAGAAATTGCCGCAGAAGTTGGTCGTTTACTTGCTGAAGCGGGTGCGGTGCTGGTCACCGGAGGTCTCGGTGGGGTCATGGCGGCAGCTTCCAAGGGGTGTGCCGAGGCGGGGGGGCTTGTGCTTGGTATCCTGCCAGGTGATAATCCTGACGCCGCGAATCCCCATGTCGATATTGTCATACCGACCGGTATGGGACATGGACGAAATGTGCTGGTCGCACAGACCGCTCAGGCCTTGATTGCGGTTGAAGGCGGTTTGGGGACCCTCTCTGAGGTCGCTATTGGTTTGAAGACGGGTCGAGCGGTTTTTCTGCTCGAATCAAGGTTGCAGGTTGAGGGTGCCATTCTGGTGGGGACAGCGCAGCAGGCGGTAACCGCCGCGCTTGAAGCGCTAAAGGAGGGATTTGATGGTTGAGGAAGCGCTTGAGGAGCATGACAGCCCCGGGCATTGTTGTGGAAGTACAATCGTTGATCGGTTAATCGACTGGGTTAGGGGCAAGGGGCGTATTTTGATTGTTACCCATGATAATCCCGACCCGGATGCCCTCGCGGCTGCAGTCTCTTTACGCCATCTGCTCTTGATGGGAACCGGTGAAGAGGCGGTGGTCGCCTTTGGTGGTGTGATTGGTCGAAGTGAAAATCGTCTGATGGTTGATGCCTTGGAATTGGATATCGTGCCGATTTCAGAGCTGGATTTTGACGATTTCTCGGTTGTCTGTATGGTCGATACCCAGCCGGGAACCGGCAATAATTCTTATCCGCAAGACCGGCCCTTACACGTTTTGATCGACCATCATCCCCCGCTACGCGATTATTCCGATATTTTCTGGGCGGATGTGCGGCCAGATTACGGGGCTTCAGCCACCATTTTGTTTGAGTATCTGCGCGCCCAGAAGGTCTCTATTGCCACCCGCCTTGCGACCTGTCTCTTCTATGCGATCAAATCAGAAACTCAGGATTTAGGGCGTGAATGGTCAAAGTTTGATCGTGATGCCTACCTTTATCTGCTGCCACTGGCCAATAATCAAATTCTCTACCGCCTGAGTCATCCACCGGTCCCTAACGATTATTATTTAACCTTTCATCGCGCAATAAATAACGCAAAAGTTTATGGCAAGGTGTTGGTGTTTAATCTGTTTCGTATTGAAAACCCTGATCTGGTCGCCGAACTGGCAGATTTCCTATTGCGTCAGGAAGAGGTCAGCTATGTTATGGGCCTTGGTTGGTACCGTGGTGATGAGTTGATTTCGGTCCGTACCACAGATCCAGATGCACGGCTCGGTTCGATTATTCGTGAGATGATCTCCGGTATGGGGACTGCGGGGGGACATGGAATGATGGCCGGGGGGCAGGTTCGTGGTGTTGACGAAGAGAAGGGGGCGCAGCATGAACTTGAACTCCTGTTGACCAGACGCTATATCAAGTTGCTGGGACTGCAGTCTGAACCCGGAGTTTCACTCTTGGAGACCTGAAGGCAGATCTCTGGTCTGTTTGACACTCAGTTAAAAACCGGGGTATAAGGCTTTTCGGTAGTCCTCCACTCTCGACCCTGCAACTCTCTGCGAGACCTTCATTCATGGTTAATCTTTTTTTCAGTTTATTTCTGTTGTTGTTTTTAACGACCCCTGTGTTTGCTGATATTGAATTGGCACCCAAGGGGAAGCCCCCCATGCGTCTATCCGATGTCTATCATTTGCAGGGGCTGCCTTATGTGGCTCTGGATGATGTGTTGGATGCAGTTTCGCTGCGTGGACATTGGGATTCGGTTAAACATGTCTATCGTATCCGTACGGCGCGGGGTTGGGCTGAGCTTTCTCCGGGACGTAAGAACCTGAAAATTGGTGCAAAATTTTATCCGCTGCAGGAGAAACCGAAATTCATTGATGGCCGCTTGCGCGTTTCTGAAAACTTTATTCTCAGCCAGCTGTCGTTATTGATCAATCGCTCAATTTATTATCGCAACCTCAACCCCGTTATCGCTCAATACAATGCGGATGAAAGCACCCTGGATCGCCTGTTCTCCTTTTTACTCCACAAGAAGAATATTGTTCGCGGTCAACGCTTAAGAGGGGTGGCGATTGATGTGGGCCATGGTGGTCTGGATACCGGCGTGCTCGCAGCGGATGGTTACAAGGAGAAGCAGGCAACCCTTGATATCGCCAGGCGCTTGAGCAAAACCCTCAAGATGAATCTTGGTATCCCGGTTTTTTTAAGTCGCAACGACGACTATGAATTGACCCCGAAACAACGGCTCGAGCCGGTCACCCATGAAGAGGTCGATGCCTGGTTGTTGCTTCATGCCGAAGGTGGATTCTCGACGACTGCGCAGGGTGTCGTCTTGTTTGTACGCAGTCCGCAAGCCAATAGGCTCGCTGAGGGGCCGGATGCCAGCCGACAGTTGGCTGACGAATTACTGGCGTCATTTCAGCAGGCCGATATTCCCGTTGTTGGAATTTTATCTTCTCCCCTGATCCCTTTAGGGCGGGGAAGTTTGCCGACGGTCCTTTTGGAACTCGGGTATTTGACGAACCCTACCGATCTGCAACGTCTGCGCAGTGCAGGTGGTCAGCAACAACTCGCCCAGGCCATTTACCAGGGGCTTGAAAATTTCTCTTTGAATCGAAAGAAGAACTGATGTCTGATTTTAACCGTTCTGATGGTCGCACTTTTGACGCTTTACGCTCGGTCAGTTTCACCCGTAATTTTACCCGTTATGCCGAAGGCTCGGTGCTGGTCTGTTTCGGGGAGACAAAAGTGTTGTGTAACGCCAGCGTTGAAGAACGGGTTCCACCCTTTATGCGTGGACAAGGTAAAGGCTGGGTCACCGCAGAATATGCCATGCTGCCAGGCTCAACGCCTGATCGTAAACGCCGGGGTACGGATGGGCGCTCCACCGAAATTCAGCGATTGATCGCCCGGTCGCTGCGTGCGGGAGTCAACCTCGAAAAGATGCCGGGGCTGTTGGTCACCTGCGATTGCGATGTGCTCTATGCGGATGGCGGGACACGCACCGCTTCCATCACCGGGGCTTACGTCGCTTTGGCGCAGGCGCTTAAGGTCGCCCGTGACAAGGGGTTGATTCAGAAGAACCCGCTATTGGGGTCGGTCGCAGCGGTCAGCGTGGGCATCGTGGAAGACAAAGCCTATCTCGATCTGGATTACCCTCTGGACAGCCGAGCGCAGGTGGACATGAACGTGGTGATGAATCACAAGGGGCAATACATCGAAGTGCAGGGCACCGGCGAAGAGGGCGTCTTCGACCGCGATCAACTCGACACGCTGTTGGACCTGGCGGGCAAGGGGATTCGTCAGCTCGCCAAGGTTCAGCGCCAAGCTCTGACGTAAAATCGATGACGTCACGTTGCAGCGGTTCGTTAGCCCGCGATAATCGTGCTCAATCATGCCCAAAACGCTTTACTGGTACATCCTCAAAGAACTGCTCAAGCTGCTGCTGCTGTCGTGCATCGTGCTGGTGGTGGTCATCAGCGTGGCAGCGTCGATCAAGCCGTTGACCGAAGGGCTGCTGGGGCCGATTGCGTTGATGAAATTCGTGGCGTTTACCGCGCCAACGATGTTGACCTTCGCGCTGCCGTTTGCGGGAGCGTTCGCCAGCACGCTGGTGTTTTTACGCATGAGTAGCGACAACGAAATCACGGCGTGCGTCGCCAGTGGGATGAGCTATGCGTCGATCCTGACGCCGGTGGCGGGGCTGGGATTGACGCTGACGATGATGTTGTTTTTTATGGGCAACTTCATCATTCCCAGCTTTTACCGTGCTGCGGCCCAGACCGTCGAGGCGGACCTGATGACGGTGGTGGTCAGCCGGCTCAATGACAACCAGTCGTTTCGCATGGGCGAGTTTGTGCTTTATGCGGATTCAGCCCAGTTCCACGATCCGCCTGTGTTTGAAAACGCTGCGGTTCAGCCCAGCCAATACATCGAGCTGCGAGGCGTAGCGATCGGCCAAACCAGCGATGGCGGACGCATGACCAGCGACGCCACCGCCCAGGCAGCCAACATTCTCGTCTATCAGGGCGAGCAGCAATCGTGGGTGACTTTGCGCATGCGAAATGCGATGTATTTCGATCCCTCCCGGGGCGAATTGATCTACCACGAGCTGTACGACATGCCCCCGGTCAAATTGCCTGGCCTGTTGCAAGACAAACCCCGCTTTCTGTCGTGGCTTCAATTACGCCAAATGAACCAACACCCCGAACGATTTGATCGGGTCAAGCAAGCCCAACAAGATCTGATCGACAGCCTCGCATTCGAAGCGTTGCAACAGCGTCTGGGCGAGGCTTTGTCCCAAGGCCAAGCGATCGCGCTGCGTGGCCCACGGGCAGGAGAAGTCTATACCCTTAGCGCGCCGTCTTGGCAGGCGACCCCGACGGGGCTGCATTTAAGCGCTCAGGGGGACACGCCGGTGCGGGTGGATTACCAGTCTTCCGCAGGCATCGGCCGACGCTTCGACGCCCAGCAGGCCCAGGTGCAAACGGTCAAAGGATTGTCCCCTGGCCAACCCGAGTTGGCGGTGCGGCTGGAACGGGGCAAAGTCCATCAAACCCCCG
>JAKIUS010000043.1 GCA_021647445.1 Geopsychrobacter sp.
CCGTAGTCCCGCAGGCCATCGCCTCGACGACAGACAACCCGAATGGTTCATTGAAATTTATGGGATGTAACAGGGCATAGGCATTACGCAGAAGCTCATCTCTCTTTTCCGGGCCGACGCTTCCCACGTAGCTGATGCCGTTTGTGTCAAGGTGGGGTTCGACCTCGTGCTTATAGTAACTTTCATCCTGAATCGGACCTGCCATTATGAGCTTTCGGCCTGTCTTCATTGCTACCTCAATTGCCTCCTTCGCCCCTTTGTCGGGATGGATCCGGCCAAAGAACAACAGAGAATTTTCCGGCGTTGCATTAAAGTTGAATTCATCGAGATCTATGCCATGAGGAATCGTGGCTATATAGTCCAGCTTAGGTGACCGGTCTGCCTCGCTGATGGCAACATAGTGGGTTTGGCCGTTGTATTTTTCATAAACAGGCAGAATGCGGGGGGATGAAAAACCGTGGATCGTTGTCACCATCGGAGTAGCGACTAGTCCACTATATGTTAAAGGCAAAAAATCAAAGTGATTATGAATGATATCAAACTGCTCGGCCTGCTCGAATAGCTCGGAAATATGCAGGCATTCCATCACCTTGGGGTCTGCATGCCGATCTTCCTCATAACCGGTTTTGCAAACAGACCGAAGGGTTCCTGCGGTTCTGGAATCGCCCGTAGCAAAGAGCGTCACCTCTACCCCCTTGGCCAGCAAACCTTCGGTCAGCAGAGAAACAACCCTTTCCCATGGGCCATAATGACGCGGCGGTGTTCTCCAGGCAATTGGAGCAAGCATTGCAACTCGCATTAAATAGTCTCCCACTACGTTGGCATATTGAGCATATTGTCGCAAATTATAACAGGAAACATGTATGTTTTCAGACTGCGACAAACTTTAGCCAATGTGTCATTTTGCACCTGCAGGATAGATCTTTCAGAAGCCCCAGACCTTTCCGCTGTCGATCCGCATGAACATCGTTTATCCCCTGCGTGAACATGGCGTCAAGAATGCTGCTTAGCGCACAGAGATCGTCCGCAACAGCTTGGAGGCTGTCGGACTCTGGGACGAGATCAAGGAGCGTCTTGATGATTGACGTATCGCCGATGATATCAGATTTTTCTGGACCAAACAGAGTGTCGGCCGTTTAATTGAATAGGGTACAGTCAGACAGGCATTTAATCACCCACAACACGAATTAACCGCTGCCTATATCAATGGCAGTCGTGGCTGAGCGCTGCGGGGCAAACCGAAAAAGCATATTCATTTCCGAGCTCAAAAATCACTCAAACCCAGCTTTCTGATCCACCGTACCATAACTTTTCTCATCGTTAGCAACTGAGGGGGCCCGGGTTCGGGATGAAACCATGAGTAGCAGATGTTCCGAAAGCTGACGGGCGATTCCAGGCAATGCCTCTTCAATAGCTCCGGGCTGCTCCAGTGTCAGGGGAAATATGGGCAGAGTTACCGTTTCATTCTGGAGTTGAAAATTGAGAGCGGACACTTCCAGGCTCAAACTGGAAAGCATCCCCTTTAGCTGCATCTCCTCGGTCAATCCCAAAATTCGTAATTTTGCCGCCGGAGGTTCCAGCGAAAGGTTCGGCTGGGCCAGTAGAAGGTTTGTAACTCGATCTGCCAGTTCCGTCCCGAGACGACCCTTCCCTTCAATCCGAATTGGTAGCTGAAGCGCTGCAACTTGTGACTCCGGAGCGCTACCGGAAGACTCAGATTCGGCAGAGAGGTTAACCGTTGAGGAAATTCCCGCCACCGGAGGCTGAACGATTTCCCCGTCGCCAACAGCTACGACAATTCCCTGCTGAGCTCCAGATTCAGCAACAGGATCTATCGATTTTATTTCGCTATTAACGTCACGCCAACTGAACTGTGTCGCAATCAAACCAAGCACTACCAGAACTGCCAGCAGTACCCACCCCGACCGAAACTGCCGTTTCTGCTTTACGGCAACGGTTTTCAGCGGAAACAGCCGTTCCAGCACCTCGCTCAAAGTTGAAACGGAGTGAAGCTTGTAGCCTTTATTCTGAAGTTTGATGATTTTTTCTTGAATCTCCGCAACCATCGGGTCATCTGCGGGTTCAAGGTTTTCTCTCGGATAAAAGACCCAACTTCCAGCAGGAAGATTCTCAACCGCTGCATCGAGTTTGGCAGACAAGCCCCGAATCGCTTCAATCCGACCACCATCTCTCGGTGAAACAACCCCGGTTGCGGCAACCGGCCCAGGGTCGTATTCAAACATCAGCTTGGCCAGAGCAACAGCAAAAGCGACACCGCCACTTTCACCGGTTAAAGCATCACCTTTTTTTATCCCTGCCAGATCAATTCCAGCGGCATAGGGTTGTGGATTTAACCCCTTCGTCTCTGCCCAGTAATAGCTCAGGGCCGCCGCTCTTTGGGCTGACTCCTGAAAAGATTGATGACAAGAGTGCGCAACCACATAAACATCTGCCGGATTCCCCCCAACCTTAGCGGACAGAGTGCGGTTGACAATAATCTCAACCGCCTGCCCACTGGTGAACAGAATCCAGGTGCCAGACATGGTCAACAATCACCTTGGGTGAAGATCAAAGTCCAGGTTGTCAGATCAAAACGCTCAAGATTGTCAACATTACGCGCAAACTGACCATTTTGAATGCAACCACTCAGAAAAATATTTCCATTTCGGTCGCGTAAACGAGCAATCTGGTTTTCAAAATCAGAACTCCCCCCATCACAAGTCTTAAAAACCATCATCACTTTGGCGGGATCATCGACCAACGGCATAACATCAACAGAAAATTTTCCACACGAGCTCGTCAAAGCAAACGGTCTCCGTTCAGCAGAAGCCGCCGCCTGCAAAAAACCATAACTAGCTGGTGACTGTGCAGCGGGTTCTGCATAATGCACCGACTCATCCGCAACACTAATCGCCTGCCGCCATGCCGACCATTCAGCAAGGCACAAAGAACAATCCGACAGGTGATTCATCTCTTCATCGGTTGCCGCATTCAACCCAGCATCCTCGGCCAAACGATAAATTTCATCAGCGTCCAAATGCCCAGAGCAAGCACTTTCAAGTTGCCATAACTGCAAGGCTTCAATTACGGGGTCTAACCCTTTCATCTGTCTTCTCCTTCGCTATCAAGGGCATCTTGCCACCCTTGTTCGGGCCAACCTTTGCCAAGGATACAGTCGCGCATCCAGCTGGCTGCCTTTTTCTGTTTAACCCGGATATTCTCCATGGTGCAGGCAAAACTTGCCGCCAACGCCTTCAACTTGGTGCCATGCAGGGTGCGGCTTTTCAAAATGATCCGCAAATCAGGAGAAGGCAAAAGGCTTAAGCATTCATCAACAACCCGCCACATCTCGTGTCGTAAAGTTGTTTCTTCCGGTCCAATTTCACCTGAGGTCAAAACAATTCCCGTCGACATCTCGTCATCATCAAAATGTTCAGAATCCAAAGCTGGCACCAGAACCGGTAACTGCCGCCGCCAGGATGTCACTTCAGACAAAGACCAACCCAGACGCTGGGATAACAGCTGATCTGAGGGCGCAACCCCCGCTTTTTTCAGTTCCTGTCGAGCCTCTTCCAGCTGTTTGATCTTCTGATAATCCATCTGCCCAACCGGAGCAGACTTGCGAATTTCATCCAACATGGCTCCTCGAACCCGCAGTTTCATAAAAGGCAGCCAGACCCCCTTTGATGAATCAAACTTTTTGCGTGCTTCCAAAAGCCCGATCACCCCATAGTGCTTCAAATCATCCAGCTCCAACTGCACATCATGGCTACGGCTGCAATAACGGTAGAAAACGGCTCTGGAAATCTTCTCTATCTCAGAATAATCCTGAGCGGTAATCAATTGACTAAGTGTTCCCATCAATACACCTCTTTACTCAAACCCCTTCGCCCCGGCACGCTCTTTGGCCATGGTCTGATTACGGTCAATGACAAACTGGATCGACCGCGAGTTGGTCTTGCCGGTACGCATGCCACGCAGCATGGCAACTTCATCAGCAGTGTAGCGGTATGGAACACCCTTCAGGGTGATTTTACCACCTGCCGCAACCACATCCTTAATCATTTTCATGATGTTGGCTTGCAAACGGAAGGGTTCGGTATTTTCAATCTGTAACCGCCAGGCTGAATAGCTGCCCTGCGGGTTGTTCGGCGTCATGCGCGAGCCGGTGCGGGTCGCTTCAACAACACCGGCGACGGTATTCACAACCTTACCGAACACTTCGGCTTCTTCGTACTGGGTGGCCCCATCCAAGCGCACTTCAATAGCATTTTGATGCTTGCGGATATTCTGCTGTAAAGACGTCCCCCCCGTAGCCGAAGTATTACGCGGTGTCACGGCGGCAAGATTATCATCCTGTCGAGCCCGCCAAGTCGTCAGTTTACGCCCAACCAGATCACCGACCCATTTTTCGACCTGCACAATCGCCTCATCACGATCACGACGGGTCACCTTGTAGATTTCGCTCAAACCGGCCCCCAAGTCGCGACCACCGGCATCGTAACCCTCGCCATCCAGAATCACCGAAGCCTTCTTGTAACCATCGGCAGTCGTCTTAACCTTGAGCTTCATCCAGACGATATAAGCCGCATCAACGCCATACTTTTCGCACAATTCGCGACTCGCCAGCACCGAGTCTTCGCGTGCGCGCTCCATCACCCGATCAAACTCACGCTCGATGTTCTCTTTAGCAAAAGGATTGATCACCTCGAACCCGTCACGATCAAGATGGTTATTGATGAAACGCATGGTACGGCGATAATGCTCTTCAGCCTGCCCCCCCTGCGAGGCATCAACACCCTCTTCCGCGTAAAACGGCAGCACCACAATCCGCACCGGCGCAGCAAACACCTGACCAGCCAACATGGCAAACGCCAAAGTCAGCATGAAAATCACACCCCATTTTAACCCTGCCTGTTTCATTGAATTCTCCATCGTTAACTCCTTGTTGAGTGAACCTGTCGGTTGACGTTTATTTGTTACCCTCTGCATCGAAGGTTGATCTTTTTTTTCAAACAAAAAAACTTCGCGGTCGGGAGACCGCTCCTACAGGTACAAAATACCGGTTCTGTAGGAGCGACATTCCTGTCGCGATTGGTGTTTTCGTACACAGACCCGTAGGTTGGGTAGAGCGCAGCGAAACCCAACATTTGGATTGAATCAACCACCAAAAACCTGTTGGGTATCATTACATTCCACCCAACCTACGGACCTTCGCGGCCGGGAGGCCCCTCCCACAAAACCACCCAAATTTCCACCTTTGTGGGAGGGGCCTCCCGGCCGCGATTTATCACCGCGATTGGTATTTTCATACACAAAGACTCTTTGTGGGAGGGGCCTCCCGGCCGCGATTTATCACCGCAACTTCGCCAACACCGTCGCACCACTACCGGTCATCAGCGGCGTCTGCACCCGGTTGGCTTCGCGCTGTGCCCAGTATTTCACCTCTTTTTGCAGATAAGTTTCCATCTCGACCGCCGTGATCGACTTGTCGCTGTCAGTGTCCGCCGCACCACCTAAGCCTTTCAAGAACCAGTAAGTGAACATGCTGTGGCGTTTGGCGGGGTACCAGGTGCTGACCTGATCTTTGTCGGCACTGCTAAAGACCACCGTATTAGCAACCTCGCGCAAGGGGTTGATATTTTTCACCATCGCCGGGCTGATATTTTTGAACAGTGCCCCCGCCGGAGAATCGCCAGAGAAGCAGGCGTCCATCACCACAGTGGTGCTTTTAGCGGGGAGTTTTTCGATGACGCTATAGAACAGATCGAGGGGATAACCGTTATTGGCGATATAATCGGCCTGGGCGTCAACCGGCACCAGATAGGCGCTTTTGCCATCGGGGCCGGGCGCGCCGTGACCGACGTAATAGATAAACACTTCTGATTCTCCGGCACGAATAAGGTTGTGCAAGCGCCCTTTGGGGTTTTCGCGGGTGCCAAAGATATTACGCAGATCGCCACTGCTGGCGTTTAGAACGTAGATGATGTTCTTCTCTTCATAGCCCAGCACCTGCAGCAGATATTGCTTCATGATCTTGGCGTCACGCCCGGCGTAACGCACATCGCCGATCCCCTTGCCCTGTTTTTGGTACGACTGATTGCCGATCACCACCGCAACGCCGTATTTACGCTGCAGTTTTCCCCTGGGGATACTTTCATCGATATCGACCTTCAGGTTGGTAACATCTGCCGGGGTTGCGGTGTCTCCCAATTGGGCCAACAGGTCATTGGCGCGACCGCTGCTGCGTTGGCGCGTGCGGCTACGCTGCTCCATTTTTGGCACTTCGATACTGCTGGCATCGGCCAAAAAGGCGTTGAACAGTTCATCGTAGGCTTTTTTGGCACTCTTTTCTCTGGCATACTTTTCATGCAGGGCTTTAGCGGCCTGCACCGCAGTTGCACCGCGTCCAGCCTGAAAATCGACATAAAAAGTGCGGATCGTCTGTTGCAGAATATCGCCAAACAGGGCTTTGATCTCAGCATTACCGGCAAAGCGGGTTTTGGCGGCGGTCGCTTCGCTTAAGGCCTGTTCGGTGCGGCCCAAACGGCTGAGTGCCTGACAGTAAAAAACCAAGGCCTCGGCTGAATAATCGATCTGTTTCATCCCGGCCAGCCCCTGTTCAACCTGTCCCTGTTTTATCTGCCTAAGGTTGTGGGCCAGGTACCGGTCCAGCGCAGTAGCGTAACTCTGTTGCAGGGTTTTATCCTGCGGCCATTTCTGTTGTGCCTTGTGGGCACTGGCCAAAGCCGCGTCAAGTTGACCAGCGGCCAGTTGAGCTTGAATCAGGGTGTCACGAAAACCGGCATCATTGGATGTCAGTCTGACCGCTTTTTGGGCATATTTTACCGCCTGCTCAGCCTGCCCGGTTTCGCCCAGCACCATCGCCAGGTTATTCAGCCAACGCGGATTGCGGCTGTTCTGCGCGACCGCTTTTTGCAAGTAATCACGCGCCTCGTCAAGTCGGCCATACTGGTAATAAGCAACCCCCAGGTTGTAATCGAAACTCGGATCACTGGTACACAGCTGGCGCGCCTTGATGAACAGTTTGAGTCCGGCAGGTTTGTCCTTGGCAAAGGTTTCTGCTGCTTTAGCGGCAACATCGCTCGCTAAGTCGCAGGTGTCTGCGGCCCACAAGGGCGAGACCAAAGTGAGCAGCAACAGGGCAGACAAGATGTATTTTTGCATGGGACACCTCCAAAAGTATCTTTAAACGCGTAGGTTGGGTAGAGCGGAAGCGAAACCCAACATTTACCGAATCAACCACCAAAAAACCCGTTGGGTATCATTACATTCCACCCAACCTACGAGGCTTGAAATCAGGCACATCATAAATCATCGCGGCCGGGAGGCCCCTCCCACAGGTGCAAAACAGGGGTTCTGTAGGAGCGACATTCCTGTCGCGATTGTATTTAGGTCGGCTCTGTCATTAAAATCTTCGCGGCTGAAGCCGCTCCTACGAAGATCAATCAATTTGCACCGCTTCGCGGTGGACGACATGATAAAATCATGCTCCAGCGCACATCCAGCGCTTGGTCGGCGGCTTCCAGCCTTGACCCGGCGCTTCCTGTCGCGCTTCCGCACTACTTGCCTCTAGGGAGAGACCAGCCGGAACCCCAGGTTGAAGTCGCGATAGCCCGGCCTGCCCCCGTTGCGATTGGCCGAACGCAGGATCCACGGGCCGTAGTCCCAGCCGCCGCCGCGAATCACGCGGTCCGAGCCCTTGCTGGGGCCTTGCGGATTCTGACGTGGGCTCTGGCTATAGTACCCAGTATCGTACCGGTCCGAACACCATTCCCACACATTGCCGCTCATGTCGTACAAGCCCAGGCCGTTGGGTTTTTTCTGACCCGCCGGGTGGGTTTGACTGTTGCTGTTCTTGCTATACCAGGCATATTCACCCAGGGATGATTCACTGTTTGTCCCGGCCCATTTCTCCTTCTTGCCGCCGCTGCGCGCGGCGTACTCCCACTCAGCTTCGGTTGGCAGACGATATTTTTTCTTGCTCTTGCTATTCAATTTATCGATAAACTTCTGCGTCTCTTCCCAACTGATATTTTCAACTGGACGGTTTTTGCCTTTAAATTCAGAACGGTTTCCACCACCCCAAAAACCCTTCATCAGCTTGTCATATTGTGCCTGCGTAACTTCGTACTTCCCCATCCAGAAATCATCAACACAAACCTCATGCAGCGGCTTTTCGTCACTGGCACCATCATTCGAACCCATCTTAAAACAGCCGCCCTTAACCAGCACAAACTCCATGCCGGTAATCGGGTCGGTTAAGGTTTTGCCCATTGATACCGATGAATGCCCTTTGAGTTCAAAACCCGGCACAAAACCGGCTAAGGCCGACAAGGGCAACAGAAAGAGCATGACGAGGTGAATAATTATGAGCTTCATCATTTTACCTTTAGACAGGTAGGTTGGGTAGAGCAAAGCGAAACCCAACATTTTTCGAATCAACCGCCCAAAACCCGTTGGGTATCATTGCATTCCACCCAACCTACAGAGACCAAAAACTTCGCGGTCGGGAGACCGCTCCTACACAACTATCGCAGCCGAAGCCGCTACCACCACACCTAATAACCACCGC
>JAKIUS010000044.1 GCA_021647445.1 Geopsychrobacter sp.
ATAGAGAATAAAGGATTAACTGGTCGGGCTTACTTTGATGCGCGCTGGAAAGTATCCACCAAGAAGAACCTGCAAGGTTATGCACTCTATGATCAATCGCTGCACAATGCTGCAAAAAACCTGAAACAATCCAATATGATGCCGGTGATTGTTGATAATCAACCTGAAGTTTTTCAGGTCGGTGAAGCCCCGCATGCGGCACTCTATTGCGGGTGGTACAGCCTGGCGAAATACGTTGATGCTTTTGTTTGGCAAAAAGGCGCAATCGGTTATCATCTGGCCAGCGCTGAGTGTTCCACTCTAAAAAAGAAAGGGAGCCAGGTCTGGTGTAAAAGGATGCTGGAGGAGGGCGTCGCTGCGACCATCGGCCCGGTGTATGAGCCCTATATTCAGGGTTTCCCCGTACCTGAAGTTTTCTTTAAATATCTGACCGACGGCTTTTATTCATTGGCCGAAGCCTATTATTTGAGCCTTCCGTACCTTTCTTGGCAGATGGTGCTGATAGGGGATCCTCTGTATCGGCCGTTCCGGACGCTATCAAGAACGAAGTAAGGATACTTTCTCTTGATCTTCTCCTGCAAAAACGGTAACTTGTCTCATATTTTTTTTATTTAAGGGGGGTGCATGCTGGCTGATCTTGGTGTTTTAAATTCTCTTCAGAAACATCGCTGGATGATTCTGGCGCTACTGGCTCTGCTCGGGCTGACCTATGCGCGTGTCATTCCAAGTATGGTTGGCCAGTGGAATGAGGATCCAAACTACTCCCACGGCTTTCTGGTTCCCTTTGTTTCGGCTTATTTTCTGTGGCAGAAACGTCACGAACTCTCCCTGATTAAAATCCGACCGAATAACCTTGGACTGCTCGTTATTCTTGGTAGCCTGTCGCTGCTGATTATAGGTTTCGCCGGCACCGAATATTACTCGATGCGCACATCACTGGTGTTTCTGATTGGTGGAATTGTCCTTTATCTCTGTGGCTGGCCGTTATTGAAGGGGTTATCTCTGCCGATCGGCTTTCTGTTTTTTATGGTGCCGCTGCCTTATATCGTCTATGACGCACTGGCGTTTCCGCTAAAACTGTTTGTGGCGAAGTTTTCGGTAGTTGCATTGAAGCTGATGGGGGTTGTGGTCTGGCGTGAGGGGAACATTATCAGCTTTCCGGAAACGGTTCTGGAGGTGGCAGATGCCTGCAGTGGTTTAAGATCGCTGATGTCGCTGCTGGCACTGGCTGTAGCTTTTGCTTTTTTTACCCAGAAAACCGTTCCTAGGCGACTGTTTCTGGTCTTCATGGCCCTGCCAATTGCTATATTCACCAACATGTTGCGGGTGATCGGAACCGGATTTCTGGCCCAATACTACGGCGCGGCGGCGGCTGAGGGTTTTTTTCATGAATTCGCCGGGCTGGCGGTCTTTGCTCTGGCGATGCTGCTGCTGGTTGTTACAGGAACACTGATACGCAGGGGAGGGCAGCTGTGAAAAATTATCGTTTTTACGTGCTCTTTATCATGTTGGCGCTGACCGCTGCCTTTATTGCCCAACATCGAGATGTATCGGTGCCTGTCTCTCAACCTTTAACCGATATCCCTTTGCGGAAGGCACAGTGGCACATGATCCGGCAGACGCAGTTTGACGAGCGGGTGCTGGCAGTACTCAAGCCATCCGACTACTTGTCGCGGATCTACGTCGATGAGCAGGGCAACCGGGTTGGTCTGTATCTGGGGTATCATGGCGGGGGGCCGGGAATCGGGCCTATCCATTCGCCCAAACAGTGCCTGCCGGGCAGCGGCTGGAACCTGCTGAGCGACAAAACCTCTGTCGTTATGGTCGATGGTGAGTCGGTGAACTTAGTTGAGGCTATCTATCAGAACGGCGACGCGCGACAGCTTTTTATCTACTGGTTTCAGGTGATGGGCGAATCGTTGGACAGCGAGTACAGTCTGAAGTTTCTCGAAGTGAAAAATTCTATTCTACACAACCGCCGTGATGCGGCCTTTATCCGCTTATCAATCGATATTGGGGACAACCTGGATGTTGCTCTTGAAAGCGGAAGGCGTTTTGTGCGGGATTTTTATCCTTCGATCCTTGCGGTTCTTCCCCGCTAAGAACAGTCTTGCAGAAATATGCTTCTTTGCCCGAAGGAGGGCAGGGTGGGGATCTTTTTTCGACTGTATCGGCTCAGTCTCAGTTACGGGATAGTAGATGTTGGAATTATCTCTTATCATCATCGCGAGCGTTTTTGTCCTCGGTTATTGTGGTTATCTGCTCAGTCGGCGCCCTCTGGAGCTGTCTTCTGCGCTGCTTGCCGCTGGTCTGCTCGCCAATCTTCTGATCGGTATTTTCGATCTGCTGGCGGTTCGGCAGCCGCAAAGCCTCTTCCTGTGGCGTAATGCTGGGCTCGCTTGCGAAGGACTCTTGCCACTCATCTGGTTTCTCTTCTCCCTGACCTTTTACCGTGCTGGAAAGTTGCGTGATATTAGCGTTCTGCAACGCTTTGTGCTGTGTGGTTCCCTGGCATTTGTTTTCTGTTCCTTGTTTTTTTCGCTGGAAAATCTCTACTATTCGCCCGACTTCGCTGAGGAGAAAATACTATTTCTGAATCAGTCGGCGTATCTGTTCTATATCGGGATAATGGCGTACCTGACCCTAGCAATGGTCAACCTGGAGCGAACCTTCTCGGGGCTGTCGCAACACCAGCGCTGGCGGGTTAAGCTGGAAATTATCGGTGCCGGCGTGGTGTTGGCAATGTCGGTGGTCTACTACAGCCAGAGCCTGCTCTATCGTTCTCTCGACCTGAGCCTTCTGACCGCTCGCACCCTGGCCCTGATTCTTGCGGTCGGCCTGATGGCCTATTCGCGCCTGAAGCGCGGGCAGGGTACAAATATCATGCTTTCGCGCACCGTGGCCTTCCGTTCTCTGGTTGTTCTGATGGTCGGCCTCTACCTGCTGACCCTCGGGCTGCTCGGCGAGGGGATACGCTATCTGGGTGTTCCAGAGCAAAAAACCGTTTTTACCGTCATCGGCCTGTTCAGTGCGGTTATGGTATTGCTCCTTTGTCTGTCGGAATCGTTGCGCCGCAAACTAAAAGCTACGCTGCATCGTAATTTTTATCGTAGTAAATACGATTACCGTCAGCAGTGGCACAATTTTATCCGGAAAACGTCGGCTACCTATTCGGCCGACCATTTGGAACTGGCGATTTTGACTCAGTTCTGTGAAACCTTTGGGGTAAAGGGAGGCTCTCTCTATCTGCAGACTAAAGACTCTACTGGCTTTTCTCGCGCGGCACTTTGCGAACTCGGGTTGCAGCAGGAGAACTTCAACGGTTCGAGCCGTCTTGTCGAGCGGCTTGCCGATAAGGCCGAAATCATTGTACCGACAGAACATCCTGCTGAGCTTCTGCATGAAGGAGATCCGCCCGTGGTATTTCATGGCGTATCGGCCTTTGTTCCGCTGCGGCAGGAAACCAAGTTGGAGGGCTTTATCGCCCTGGGATTACCGATCAATGAATCAGAAGTCTGGAGTTATGAAGATTTTGAGCTGATGGAGATGCTGGCCAGTCAGAGTATTTCTGCTATTCTCAATCAGCAGCTCTCCGATGAGTTGGCCACGAATCGCGAGATGGCGGCGATCGGCAAGGTCTCGACATTTGTCCTGCACGATTTGAAAAACCAGGCATCCGGGCTGGCGATGCTGACCGATAATGCACGTGACTATTTGGATGATCCGGAGTTTCAGGCCGACATGCTTGAAACCCTTGATGGGACGGTCGCTCATATGCGCGGTCTAATCAGTCGGCTCAAAAACTTGAAGGAGAATAGCGGTCTTAAGTTTGAATCGAGCGATCTGCTGGCGATTGCACAGGCGGTGATCCGACAGAACGGCAAACAGGGGAAGCTGACCGGCCGTTCAGTTATCGCCAAGGTTGACGTCGACGAAATTTATAAAGTCATTCTGAACCTGGTGCTAAATGCCCAGGAAGCCGATACGGAAGAGAGGGCGTTTGAGGTTGAGATCGGAGGTAGCGACCTGGCCTTTATCCGTGTCTCTGACAAGGGGTGCGGCATGACGGCCGATTTTATGCGTGATAGGCTTTTTAAACCGTTTGAAACAACCAAGCCGGATGGCACAGGGATTGGCCTGTATCAGACCCGTCAGGTGGTCGAAGCTCATGGTGGTCGGATTGAGGTTGAAAGTAAGGTCGGCTGTGGTTCGACCTTTACCGTCTGGTTGCCGCTGGTATCAAGTGATTAACGCCATTATACGGGTGAAACTGGAATCTGGAGTTCTATAGCGTGGAAAAACTACTGATTGTTGACGATACGGCCGAGATAAGAAAGCAGCTTAAGTGGGGGCTGGGCAAAGAGTACAAAGTACTGCTGGCCGAAACGGTCGCTGAGGCCTTAACGCTTTTTGCGCAACATCAACCGAAAGTTGTCACGCTGGACCTAGGATTGCCGCCAGATTTAGATGGCGCAACCGAGGGTTTGCGGTGCTTGGAGACCATGCTCGATCAGCAGCCTGCAACTAAAATTATCGTACTCTCCGGCAACGAGGACCGCAATAACGCTATCATGGCAGTGACGCAGGGAGCGTATGATTTTTATCAGAAGCCAATCGAACTTGCGGAACTGAAGGTTATTTTGCGTCGCGCCTTCCATCTGGCCGACTTAGAAGCCGACTACAAAAACCTGCAGGCTGTTGTTCGGGGGAATGAACCGGGACTGCAGGGAATATTCGGTGAATGTCCGGCTATGCAAGAGATCTTTAAGACCATCCGCAAGGTAGCAACGGCAGATGTGGCGGAAATGGTGCTGGGTGAAAGCGGTACTGGCAAAGAGATGGTGGCCCGCGCCATTCATGCTCGAGTTCTGAGCAAAAATGGTCCTTTTGTGCCGATCAACTGCGGCGCGATACCGGAGAACCTGCTTGAATCCGAGCTGTTTGGGCATGAAAAGGGCGCTTTTACCGGCGCTCAGACCCGTGTCCTGGGCAAGGTTGAATATGCCCAGGGCGGCACCCTGTTTCTGGACGAGATCGGCGAGATGCCGGCCAGCCTGCAGGTGAAACTACTGCGCTTTCTGCAAGAGCGGATTATACAGCGCGTCGGCGGCCGTGAAGATATCGCAGTGGATGTGCGGATTCTGTCCGCGACCAATATCGACATTATGCCTGCGATCTCAAACGGTACCTTCCGCGAAGATCTCTACTATCGTCTGGGAGTCATCTCGTGTGAACTGCCGCCTTGGCGCGAGCGAGGGGAGGATATCCGTCTGCTTGCGAACCTGTTTCTGCAAAAATATACCCAGGAATGCGGTAAGAAAATTCGTGGATACAACAACAATGCCGTTCGCGAGTTGCGCGATTATGCTTGGCCGGGCAATGTGCGGGAACTCGAAAACAAGGTCAAGCGTGCGGTGGTTATGGCGGAGACATCGATTGTCGACGCGCGTGATTTCGGCTTTGTTCGCACGAGCCTTGAACCTGCCTCTGTTGAAAAAGAGCAAGCAGCAGAGAGTTATTTTGATTTCTCCGGTCTCACCCTCAAACAGGCGCGGTCGCGGGTTGAGCGGGAGTTGCTGGTCAACGCTATCGAGGAGAATGACGGGAATGTTGCCAGAACGGCCGAACTTCTAGGTGTCAGTCGTCCCACCCTGTACGATCTGATGAAGAAACACGGCCTGCATAATTCGGCAGAGACCTGAAGTCTCTACCGAATTATACCGCGCCGTTTAATTGGCTGTGGTGGTGAACTTGTAGGGCAAACTCTGATATTGTGAACCGGTTTGATCTGTCGCCACCACCTTCCAGTAGTAGGTCGTGGCGGGTTGCAGATCGTTGGCGTAGTAGTCGCTCAGTGTACCGGTTTGAACCACCACGGTTGTGCTGGTAGGTATCGGTGTTCCACTACCTACAGTCCCGGCACCACCACCTCCTCCGCAGCCAACCAGCGACAAACTCAGCACCAGGGTTGCGACACCGGCCGCCAGGATACGTTTAGGTTGTTCGCTGCGGGTCAGAGCCACGCCGGAAAGTAGCAGCAATCCCAGCAGCAGGACGATCTGTAGATCTGAGAACGGTGCCTGCGGTAACGACGGCGGGCTGACGGCCGTTAGCTGCGAATTAGTTCCATAGTAGAGGGTGTAGGTATAGCTATTGCTCGATGTCGGGGGATCAGCCCAATCAAATTGCACCTGGGATACCTGCTCGGCGGCACTGCCATTTTCTGGGGCGAGTAGCGGGGGGATCCAGCCGCTGGCGACGATATTGGAGTAGGAACTTTCGTAACCTGCCGCATCGTAGGCGGTAACGGCAAAGTAGTAGACTTGGCCATCGTCCGGCAGGGTGAGCGAAGCGAAGAGATTATTGTCAACATTGATCGGCGAGTCGACTTTTATCGACGAGGTGTCTTTGCTGACCCCAGTGCCGTCAAATGGCAGGGTTGGTGATACTGATTTATAATAGATTTTATACCCAGCCACATCCGGGCTGGGAGACTTATCCCAAGAGAGGTTTTTTTCTAAAGCAGCCGCGCTCTGGGCTAAAACAAGCAGCATGCCCAGTGTGATCAGGACGGAACAAAATGTTTTAATCATCAAATCTACTCTCTGTCTGTGCATAATAACCTCCCGGACCTCAGCAAGAAACGTTCCTGCATCTTGAGCTGCTCTAACTGCCTGTCATGATGAGATGCTTGCGTCCGATGATAATTTTTGAGCAGGGGAGGCGTGTACTTTGAACTACAGTAAGGGGTGATTACTGCCACAGTCCCTTTATTCCGCCGACCCCAATAAAAAAACGCGCATCTCGTTACCGGAGATGAGCGTTCAGAGCTTGAGGAAGTACGGGTGGCAGAAGCTTAGAAAACACACTCTTCGGCAACCCGGCTATCCCTGTCTTTATGGGACCCGTGGTTTTGCGTCACCAGATTGCTCTGGCTTTGCCCTTATCGGAGATAATCGATATTCAGTTGTGTCTACGACACTCCTTTTCTGATTAGCCTTATTTTTACTTATCTATTCTTAGACTTAAATAATGTATGTTGTTGTTTTTCTAATGTCAACACAAAAACTATCAAAAGACGTTTTTTGTTGAATATATGCAGTTGAAGAGACTGGCATTAGAGCACCTGCTTGAGAAACAGCTTGGTCCGTTCTTCACGTGGCTCGATGAAGAAATGTTCAGGAGTGCCTTCTTCAACCAACTTGCCCGCATCCATAAAGAGCACCCGATCGGCGACCTCGCGGGCGAAACCCATCTCGTGGGTCACGACAACCATGGTCATACCTTCACGTGCCAGGGCTTTCATGACGTCGAGCACTTCACCGACCATCTCTGGGTCAAGGGCACTGGTTGGTTCGTCGAAGAGCATGACTTTGGGATCCATGGCCAGCGCCCTGGCTATGGCGACACGCTGTTGCTGACCACCAGAGAGTCGGCTCGGGTATTCTTGAGCTTTTTCTGAAATCCCGACTTTCTCTAACAACATTTTGGCTTTCTCTTCGGCCGCTTGGCGATTTCGCTTACGCACCAGCCTTTGGGCCAGCATGATATTCTCAATAACCGTCTTGTGCGGAAAGAGATTGAACTGCTGAAAGACCATGCCGACTTCACGGCGCACCTTATTGAGGTCGGTCTTGGGATTCGCCAGGTCAACACCGTCAACCATGATGTGCCCGGAAGTGAGGGTTTCAAGACCGTTTAAGCAGCGCAAGTAGGTCGACTTGCCCGAACCTGAAGGGCCAATAATCACGACAACTTCACCTGGGCTGACCTGGGCGGTGACGCCATCGACGGCGTAGACGGTCTGGCCACGGCCGGTAAAGGTTTTTTTCAGATCGACGGTTTTAATCACTGACAGCGAGCCTCCGTTCAACCCATGCAATCAGTTGCGAAAGCACGGACGTCAGCAGAAAATAGAGCAGGGCGACGGTAAACCAGATTTCAAAGGTGGCGAAGGTCGAGGTGATAACCTCGCGGCCGCTCTTGGTAAGATCGGTAATTGCGATAACCGAGACCAATGATGAATCCTTGATCAGGCTGATAAACTGACCGGCTAAAGGAGGCAGGACCCGTTTGAATGCCTGCGGCAAAACGATGTAGATCATGGTTTGTGTGGAGCTCATACCGAGAGAGCGAGCCGCTTCGGCTTGCCCCTTGGAAATCGACTGAATCCCCGCACGAATAATCTCAGCGACGTAGGCTCCGGCAAAGATCGCTAGGGCGCTGATTCCCGAAACGACTCGGCCGATATCCAAGACAGTCCCGAGGAAAAAGTAGAAAATGAAGATTTGAACCAGAACTTGATTATAGATGCTGGCGAAGATGTGGCGCATAATATACCGCGTTCACTGTGTGATACTTCAGTAGCCAATGAAGGCTCACTGGATGTCTTATCTGCTCCCATTACATATGCTGTGAATACTCAGCTTGATCCACCTCAAGCTGCGGCAGGTTCTCTGCCATTATCTGTGGTGACAGATGCCAATGGAATTGCAAACTTTGATTTAACGTATTTAAAAGCAAGTGGAATATGGATGGAAGCTCAAGTTACGGCGAAAACCCAAGTGTTAGGTACAGAATCAT
>JAKIUS010000045.1 GCA_021647445.1 Geopsychrobacter sp.
ACCGAGGCTCAAAAGGCCAATAATATTGTCGGTGAAAATACCTTTGGCTGGCAAGCCTACGAGAAAGTCGAACAGCGCCTGGTCGTGCTACGCGGCCAGATCAAGTTGCAGCGCCAGCTTGAAAAAGAGGTCGCCGAGCAGAATCTCCAGGTCAGCAGGTTGGTTGAGCGCCATGCCGCCGAAACGAAGGTCATCAAACAGACGGAGAGGGATCTGCTTACCGAAGAACAGCGCCTGGTCGAAAAGCGCAGTTCGCTGGCAGTCGACGAGCCGTTAAAGACGCGGGCTGACCGCTTGCCTGAGATTGGTAAAGCGGTCACAGCCCTGCAAAATCAAATCGGTCGGCTCGATGGTCGTCGGGGTGGACTAGAAGAAGGGCAGGAAAAGCTGGCCGAGGGGATATGTCCGTTTTTCCAGGAGCCGTGTATGAATATATCTGAGCGGCCGCCGGGGGATGTCTTTACCGCCAAATTCACCGACCTGCGGCAGGAGCGTGATCTGCTACGGGTAGAGTTTACCCGACGTGAACAGGAGGAAGCTCTTGCCCGGAACGCCAGTGAACAGCTTAAAGCGATCGAGATTCAGATCAAAGGGGTCGCCGAACTCAGTGCGGCGCTCGTTACAAAACGACAAAAAAATAACGCACGAGCTGACGGACTCGATGGTTTACAAAATCAGCGGGCACTTGCGCAGCAACAATTAGACGAGAAGCAGGAGGCGCTCAAGGCTTACTGCCAGCTGCAGGGTGATATCGCGCTGGCCGAATCGGAGCAGAAAAAACACCAGCAGGCCCGCGATCTTTACCTTGCAAACCTTGGTTCTGCGGCCAAGCTTGAAGGGTTGCAGGCCGAGTCTAAGAAGTTCGCGCGTCTGCTGGCCTGCCTGCAGGATGAACTTGCCGACAAAGAGAAACAACAGGTGGCTGCCAGCAAAGATTACAGTGCCGATCAGCATCAGACTCTGCGGCAGCAGAAAGACAGCCTGCGCCAGGAGGTGGGGGCGCTCGGACAGAAGGTCGAGTGGCTTAAAGTTGAAGTTGAAAGGTTGACTTGCGAGATCGACAAACTCAGGAAAATCGAGCAAGAGATCGCCGTCAAGCAGCAACAAATTAAAGCTTACGGCAAGCGGGAAGAGCTGGTCAAGTTTTTGCGCAATCGGGTTTTTCGTAACGTCTCGGCCTCTTTGTCCGAGCGCTTTCGTGAAGAGATCAGCCAGCGTGCTGACCGCATCTATCGGATCATCGCCGAAACCGACGAAGAGCTTTGCTGGGGGGATGACTACCGGATTTTGCTGCGCGACATGGTCGATGGCGAACTGCGCGAGCGGGCCGACGACCAGCTTTCAGGCGGCCAGATCATGAGCGCGGTGGTCGCCCTGCGTCTGGCAATGTTGCAGACCATCGGCGCGCGTATCGCTTTTTTCGACGAACCGACCTCAAATCTGGACGCGACCCGGCGTGAAAATCTGGCCCATGCCTTCAGGGCGATCGATGTCGGCAAGGAGGATCTCACCGAGCACTGGTACGACCAGCTCTTTTTGATCAGCCATGACGTCGCCTTTACCGAAGTGACCGATCAGATTGTGCATCTTGACCCTGGCAGTTGAGTCTCTGCTTGAGTCCGGTAGTTGCTCTTTGATTTAACCGACCAACCTTCGAATCAGCTCACTCGCCGTCGCCGATAGCAATCCGAACAGCAAGATCCACAAGCCGTTACGCACCAGAGTATACTTGCGCGTCAGGCGAAACTTCCCCAGATAATAGATTTCGCGCATATAAGCGTCGTATAGCTTCTGCTTGTCTAAAATCGTCTCTTGAAATTGTTGACAGAATTCCTCTTCGCTCAATTCGGCAAAGGATCTGAAATAGAACAGATTGGTGCGTCCGGTCGCATGCCAGGGCGGGATAATTGCCAGAATCGACATGACAACCGCCAATAGGCCGCAACCGGCCAGCAGGAGTACGGTCGACAGGTGCAGTTGCTCGTACTGGGTCAGGGTGATGGTGATGATCAGCGACGAGGCGGTGAGAATCATCGACGCCTTGGCATCGGCCATTTTGTTCAGGTCCATGTGTTTGGAGAGGTTGGCGCGCAGTGCATTGCTGGCCAAGAGGCGTGGGATCAGTGGTTCTTCGGTTTTGTCTTTAGTCATGCTGGGGCTCGTTTGGTTCGGGTTGTGGTTACGCCAATTTACCTTATACCATTTTCGGGGTGTGATCTAAGGGATTGTCGTAATTGTAACCATTTAAGTCCTTAATTCTCACCCCTGTGTCCGTTCTTTTGGAGGAGAAAAAACGATTTAAATTCCTTTAAAACAGTTACTTATGAAGATAATGACCGATTGGCAAACTCTTTGCTGTGCTCAAAAGAGTAGCGCTGGCAGCCTTTGGAGGTATTTTTGTAGGCAGGCGGGCATTCGACCGGCATTCTGGAGATTGTATGAAAAAGCGTCCTGATGGTTACGCTGGTTTTCCGCGGGTGGAGCGACGTTCTGTTGAACGCCTCGATTCACGTTGTCAGGATGTCGATTGGCTACGTTCCTCCCTGCCGCAGCTCTCTCCCCAGCGTCTTATACGCCTGATGGCCATTTCAATTTTTGTCGCCGAAGCCATTATTATGCTGGTGTTGGCCAATATCCCTGAATTGCCGATTTATTATGAGGCTCTGATCGATTCTGCCGCCCTGTTGATTGTGCTTTCTCCGACCTTTTATTTTTTTCACTATCGGCCAATGTTGAGTCAGTACCGTGATCGCAAGGGAATTGTTGAGCAGTTATGGCAGAGTGAAGAACGGCTAAATCTAGCAGTGAACGCGGTCAATGATGGTATCTGGGATTGGGATATTCAGACCGGCGATGTCTATGCGAGTGAGCGTTTATTGGCGATGCTGGATTTTGCTCCTGGTGTTATGGGGCGCAAAATCAGTTTTTGGGAAGAGCGGTTGCATGTTGAAGAGCAGTCGGAGATTGCGCGTCAGCTCAGGGAACATCTTGACGGCCAGAGTGATTATTTTTGTACGGAACATCGGTTACGCAAGCGAACAGGTGATTATGTCTGGGTTTTAGCGCGGGGGAGGGTGGTCAGACGAGGCTCTAAGGGGAACGCCTTGCGTATGGTTGGAACCTACAACGATATTACATTGCGCAAGCTGGCAGAAGAGGCTTTACGGTGCAGCGAGGAGGATATTCGTACCCTCTCGCGCATGATGATGCATAGTTCAGAAGAGGAGAAGCGGCATCTTGCGCAGGATTTGCATGATGAATTCGGCCAGGTTCTCTGTGCCTTTCGGTTGGGGGTTGAAATGCTCAGGGATCGTGAGTCCGGCACTCGAGACGCGTATCTTGGCGATTGCAATCGTTTGGTACGGATGGTCGATCGATTAGAGGTCGATTTGCGCCACATGTGCGATCATCTGCGGCCGGTTATGCTGGATGATCTGGGATTGATCCCGGCGCTTAAGTGGCTCCTTGGGCAGTATGCCGAACAGAACCCAGATGTCAGCACTCACTTCAACGGTGAAAATTTAAAACTGGCGCTCTCGCAAGAGAAAGAGATCGCCCTCTATCGGATCTGTCAAGAAGCGCTGAACAACGTTGGTAAATATGCTCAGGCCGATCAGGTGACCCTCGGCTTAAATACGCTTGAAGGTGATCTGGTGGTGTCGATTTGCGATAACGGCGTGGGATTCAAGGAGGATAAAATCGGTCGTCGTCCTGGAGGATGGGGGATGGGGCTGCTGGGGATGCAAGAGCGGATTTCTGCAATAGGTGGGGATATGCTGATTAACAGCGCCCCCAGCACGGGAACCCAGATTCGGGTGGTGCTGCCGTTGTCGCTTGTCGGGGAAGTCTTGTTTGAGGAGATCAGCGCATGAATAAGATTAAAGTGGCATTGGCTGATGATCATGCTTTGATGCGTGAAGGCTTGACCCTGTTATTGCAGGGGCAGGCGGATATGGAGGTGATCGGTGAAGCGAGCAACGGTGTTGAGGCCTTAGAAACAGCCCGCAGATGTCGGCCTGATGTGATGTTGCTCGATATCGGCATGCCACGTATGAACGGTCTTGAGACCCTCGCTCTGATCCGTAAGTCGGTTCCCGGCACGCGCTTGGTGATTTTATCGCGTTATGAAAAAGAAGCCTACGTCCATCAGGCGCTCAAGGCGGGAGCTCTTGGTTATGTGGTGAAAGGCGCACCGAGTACCGAAATGCTCGGGGCGGTACGCGCCGCGGCTGACGGTAAGTTTTATCTCAGTTCTCAAGTGCAGGCTTCGGTGATCGAGAGTTATGTTGAGGATCGTCGTTCACATGCGCGGCATGGTGAGCATCTTGAGAGTTTGTCCGATCGAGAGAAGCAGGTCTTTCATCTGATTGTGCAGGGGAACAACAGTCACCAGGTTGCTGAAGTCCTCTGTATTAGTTCCAAGACCGTCGATAAGCATCGTGCCAATATCGGACGCAAGATCGGTACCGATAATCCGGTGCAGATGGTGCAATACGCTTTGCGAACCGGTCTGCTGGATAAGGATTTCTGGGAGGATTAGGCGAGGGTGTAGCCGGCCTATAACTCTACTATTGAGGAGTCTGGTTGGATTGTCCGCTGTCCATGGTTGTGTTTTTCTCTTTGTCTATTGTCGCTCCCACAGCAGATCGCCCCGCCCTTCATCATTACACAGTCGCGCCCAGACGAAAAACAGATCGGAGAGTCGGTTGAGATAGCGCAAGCAGAGTGGTTCGACCGTTTCAGTCTGTTGCAGTGCGACCACTTCGCGTTCGGTGCGGCGGGCGACGGTGCGTGCTTGGTGCAGCAGGGCGGCGGCCCGGCAGCCGCCGGGCAGGATGAAGCTGGTGGCAGGTTGCAACTTTTCGTTGGCCTGTTGTTGCCAGTCTTCCAGTTGGGTAACCTGTGCCTCGCTGAGGCCCCAACCATCAATCTTGGCTTTGGCACTTGCTGGCGTGGCCAGTTCGCTGCCGAGGTCGAACAGTTGGTTTTGAAGCAGGCAGATTTTTTCGAACAGCCCGTCCGGCAACTCTTCACAACGGATCAGTCCGACTATGGAATTAAGTTCATCGACTGTGCCATAGGCGCAGACCCGCTGTGAGCATTTGGCGACGCGGCTACCGTCGACCAGACTGGTCTGGCCCTTGTCGCCACCGCCGGTGGTAATGCGATCGAGTGTTGGCATTTTTTCGTCCTTTGGTCAAAGGGGCTTTCCCTCTGGATATCATTTTGACGCCAGTCAGGCAAGCCTGCCTGGTTTCGGCTCGACCGCCGCCTTTCCCGCCTTTGTGCAGATTGTCCGAATAGACAGACCCCTTGCACGACCTCAATGTGCAGGGGTATAGTCCGCCTCATGGAAAAAGCACTGCATATTGAAAATCTGTATAAGGCCTTTGGCGGCGATGAAGCGGTCAAGAATTTGAACTTTGATATCGAGCAGGGGGAAATTTTTGGTCTCTTAGGGCCAAATGGCGCGGGCAAGAGTACCACCATCAATATGATTTCGGGAATCTGTCGCATCGACGCGGGACGTATTACCGCCTTCGGTTGTGATAATCGTAGTAAGTATCGTCAGACGCGGCGCATGCTGGGGGTGGTTCATCAGGAGATCGTCATCGACAACTTCTTCACCATCGATCAATCGCTGCGGCTGCATGCCGGGTATTACGGTGTCAAGGATGATCCAAAGTGGCGGCAAGAATTGATTGATCGTCTCGGTTTAGGGCCTCATCTGGACAAGGTAATGTTGAAGCTTTCCGGGGGGATGAAGCGCCGTTTCATGATTGCCAAGGCGCTGATTCATCGCCCGCGCCTGCTGATCCTCGATGAGCCGACCGCCGGGGTGGATGTCGAGTTGCGCCACAGTCTGTGGGAATTTGTGCGTGAGATCAATCGCAACGGCACCACAATTCTGCTGACCACCCATTACCTTGAAGAGGCTGAACAGATGTGCGGCCGCATCGCGATCATGAATCACGGTGAGCTGGTGGTCCTTGAGGAGACCCGAGAGCTGGTGCGGCGGCTGTCGCGTCGAACCCTGAAATTGTGGCTCGAAAAAGCGCTTGAGTCGATTCCGGCCGGGCTTGAAGCCTATCATCCACGTCTCGAAGGAGATGGTCGTCGTTTGATCCTCTGCTTGCCGACCGATCAGGGTGTCGGTGATCTATTGCATCAACTCTCAGCTCTGCACCTGGGGATCAATGATTTCGAAACCGAACAGAGTGGTCTTGAGGAGGTCTTTCTGCAATTGACCAGCGAAGGAGGACGGTCATGAGTGCCGTTAAGGGTCAAGGGGTTTTTCAGCCCTGGCTACCATTTTTGACCCTGTTGCGCAAAGAGGTGCTGCGATTCTGGCGGGTCTCTTCTCAAACCCTGTTGACCCCGATCATCACCGCGTCCCTCTATCTGTTCGTCTTCGGCGCGACCTTAGGTCAGCGAATCAGCGTGCTTGAAGGATTTAGTTACGCCCAGTTCGTTATCCCCGGCCTGATCCTGATGGGGGTGATAAATAATTCCTTCGCCAACTGTTCTTCGTCCCTTTTCATGTCACGCTATCTGGGCGGCATTGTCGACCTGCTGGTCACGCCGGTCTCGCCGCCACAGTTTATTCTGGCCTATACCCTGGCCGCAATGTTGCGTGGTTCGCTGGTTGGGTTGGTGACCTGGTTTATCTCGACCCTGTTTGCCGAACTTCCCTGGACCCACCCTATGCTGGCGATCTTGATGGCGATGCTGGCGAGTTTTTTGTTTGCCCAGTTTGGTCTGATCGCCGCAATTCTGGCCAAAAACTTCGATACCCTGTCGATGTTTACCAATTTTCTGCTGTTGCCGCTGATGTATCTCGGTGTCGTCTTTTATCCGATCTCGATTCTGCCAGCTCCTTGGGGCCACTTGTCATATTTGAACCCACTTTTCTATCTGATTGATGGTTTCCGGCATGCTATTTTAGGTGTCGGTGACACCAGCTTCCTCGTTGCTTTCGGAGTCAGCGGTGTGATGGCGACCCTCTTGTTTGGTGGTGCCGCCTGGTTGATCGGTAGTGGCAAGGGTCTGCGCAGTTAGGACTTTAGGGCTTGGGGCTGTAGCAGATTTGCCGGATAGATTTATTCTAATCCTAACATTTTCAGGTGAATGTAATTATGTCGGATCAACTGGTACGTGTCGTTACACAAGATGGGCAGCTGCGTGCAGCCGCTGCAGATACAACTCAATTAGTCGCGGAAATCTGTCGACGCCAGCAGGCGGATTTAACCGCCAGGGTTGCTTTGGGTCGTCTCTTGACCGGAGCGGCTCTGATGGGTTGCCTGCTGAAGGAAGATCAACGGTTGGCGCTGATGGTCGAGGGGAATGGTCCCTTGGGGCGTCTGATGGTCGAAACCGATGCGCGGGGGAGTATCCGCGGTAAGCTACAGAACCCCGTCGCCGGGCTTCCGCCGAGGGAGGATCGTTTTGATGTTGCCGGTGCTATCGGTCGTGCGGGCTTCCTGCATGTGATCAAGGATTTGGGGCTGAAGGAGCCCTACCGCAGTATGGTTCAGTTGCAGACGAGCGAGATCGGCGAGGATCTCGCCTGGTACCTGACCCATTCCGGGCAGGTCCCCTCCTGTGTCGCTGTCGGAGTCGAGTTCGATGGACAGGGTGAGATTGCCGCCGCGGGAGGGTTTCTTGTTCAGGCGTTGCCGCCGGGCGATCAGGAGCAACTTGCGGTTCTTGAGCAAAATCTGGAGGGGTTAACCCCGACGACCAGTCTACTGCGTCAGGGAAATTCGCTGGAAACCATCCTCGGCAAGGTCCTCGGTGGGCAGTCGTTCTCCGTTCAACAGCAGAACCCGCTGATCTATAGCTGCCTGTGCAGCCGTCGGCAGATCAGCGCAATGCTGCAGGGTCTCGGCGAGCAAGAACTCAAGGCGATGATCCGTGAGCAGGGTGGGGCCGAGGTCTGTTGTGACTACTGTCGCGAAGCTTATCTCTTCAGTGCCGAGGAACTTGAGGTTCTCCGCTCCTGATCGGATAACCTCTTCTGGCTATTTTATGACCCAATGACCAGGAAAAGAAATCAAACAGTGTTTGAGTTGCCCGTTTCTTTGTCCGGGCACTTTGCATTGGTCTAAATGTATACCTTAAAAGCCCTCTTTACTCGGTAAAAAACCTTTTAAATCAAAGCCTAAACCGCTGTTCTGGGGGGCATTTATTGCATACAGTATACTGTATTTTTTCCTTGACATGTTGGGCCACTTATCCTAGTTTTCGGGACGCTGTGGCGTGAACGCCGAGGGATCAATTTATGTCAGTTGAATCTCTAACTATTTACAAAGCTTTGAAGGAGCGGGTTTTATGCTTGAGAGCTATCTGCCGATTCTCGTCCTGGTCGGAATCGCTTTTGCCTTCGCCGTGGGGACGGTTGTCGCTTCGCGTCTGGTTGGACCGAAGAATCCGACAGACATCAAATTGGCTCCTTATGA
>JAKIUS010000046.1 GCA_021647445.1 Geopsychrobacter sp.
TTTTCTCTTTATCGAGCACGATCCCCATGTGCGAAAGTTTCTCCAGGGCTTTTTCGCGGATCAGCCAGCCCATCTCGCCGACACCCGCAGTAAAGACCACTGCGTCCAATGCGCCGAGCCCGGCCATGTAGGAACCGATATATTTCTTAAGCCGATAGCCTTCGATATCGATGGCGAGCTGACAGCGTTCATCGCCCTTTTCCGCCGCTTCGATCACGTCGCGGCGATCGGTGTATTGACCGGTGATGCCGAAGATGCCTGATTTCTTGTTGAGTACCGAATCGACCTCTTGGGCCGAAAGGTTTTCAACCTTCTGAATAAACATCGGTAGAGCCGGGTCGATATCTCCACAACGGGTCCCCATGACGGCACCTTCTAATGGAGTCAGGCCCATGGAGGTATCGACCGAGACACCATTTTTAATGGCACAGTGGGAGACACCGTTGCCGATATGCATGGTAATGATGTTGCAATCTTTGGGGTTTTTGCCGAGCAGCACCGACGCACGTTTCGAGACATAGAGGTGGCTGGTGCCATGAAAGCCGTAACGCCGCACACCATGTTTCTTGTACCAGTCGAAGGGGACCGGGTAGGTGTAGGCGGCTTCAGGCATTGACTGGTGGAAAGCGGTGTCGAAAATAGCGATGTGCGGAACATTTGGCAGCACCGCCTGAGCGGCCTCTATTCCTGAAATGTTCGGTGGATTATGCAGGGGCGCAAGGTGCTGCACCTCTTTGATGGTGTTGAGAACATCGTCGTTAATCTGTACCGAACAGGTGAATTTTTCACCACCGTGGACCACGCGATGACCGACAGCCGAGATCTGGTCCATCTTCTTGACGACCCCCTCGGTTGTGCTGGTCAGGGTCTTGACGATCAGTTGAACCGCAATGCGATGATCAGGACATTCGTACTCTTCGCGATAGGTTTCGCGGCCCGGAACCTCATGGATGATGTAGGAATCACCGATGGTGACCCGTTCGATCATCCCCTTGGCGATGACTTCTTTGCGTGTCCAATCGAAGAGCTGGTACTTGACTGAGGAACTGCCACAGTTGAGGGCGAGAATAACCATTTTTTTCTCCTTGATGAGCGAATGAATTCAGGTGATTTATTTTTAGGGGTAAAATTATGTTTTAGTTTGGCTGAATCTGGCCGATATTTTTTTAGTAAAACTGGAAAATACCTTTGGATCTCGCACAGTTGCACGGTTAAAGGAGTGACAGGCTAGCGTAAAGTGAGGCCAAGATGCAAGCGGTTTTGCTGGGCAAATAAATTCTGATTGCCTACTTTACAGTGCAAAAAAGTTGCAGTAAGGTATACGCCCGAACGTAGAGAAGCTGGAACCTAGTTGTTTCAGTGTCGAACCAACCCCATAGAGGAGGAAAGACCGATGGCCCATACAATTTCTGATGAATGCATCAACTGTGCTGCTTGCGAACCTGTTTGCCCGGTTGAAGCAATTTCTGAGCAGGGTGATGCCCGCGTGATTGACGCTGCAACCTGTACTGATTGTGGTGCTTGCATTGATTCTTGCCCGGTAGATGCTATTTCCGCTTAATTCGGCAGAAAATAGCAGCAGTCAAAAAAAGGAGCGGTTCCTCATAGAGGAACCGCTCCTTTTTTTTATTGGTGTCTGTTGCTTAAAATTATTGGGCAGCCGGTTTGCTGTCGGCCAGTTCGACCACGAATTCAGAGAGGGTCTTGGGAAGTTTGCGGAAGACGATGGTAAAAGGGATCGATTGGCCGCTGGTGACATTGAGGTTGGCCAAGGATTCCCCGAACTGGTTGCCCATTAGTTCTTCCATCCTGCTGTAGGGCATTTTGCGCAGATCGTTATCGTTGATCGGATTGCCGCAGAAAATGGTTTTTTGCATCAGTTGTTTACCGGTCTTGTCAAAAATCATTCCTTTGACCTGTATAGCGGCCTGGGCTTCAGCAAAATTATTGATTGCGATCCCCTGGATAACAAAGAGCTCGCCTTCCTTGCGGTTAGTAATGAAACTGCCCTGCAGATTTTCGAGACGGATATCACCTTTTAATTCGGTTTGTTGCCCCAGCCCGGTCAGATTGGTCAGGATTTGTTCGACACCTGTCAGGCCATTTTTCCACATTAGAAAACCACCCGCAATCAGAATAGCCAGAGTCAGCATCAGCACAAAGAGGATGACTACCGAAAGCGGTCCGCGAGTGGCCTTTTTTGTTAAGGCTGGTAGGGCGGATTCTTCTTCATTCAGATTGAACCCATCGTCTCTAGGTGGCATTGAAATGTCATCGAGAGGTGAATCTTTAATGTCGCTGGCAGCTGATGAATCTGTCTGATCGGTTTCTTTGCGTGGTGCGGGGCTGAAACTGAACTGTTCGTGTTCAGTTGCGGGCTCTGCAGGGGGGGCAGCTGGCGCCGGTTCGCCGAAAGAGAAAGGCTCTTCCGCCTCGTCGTTGTCTGTACCACCATCAAGATCTACGTTGCCGTACTCTTCACCGAATGAGAAGTCCTCTTCTTCAACTCCATCGTCATCAAAGGCTGAAGGGTCAATTTCATCGTTGCTGCCGCTACCGATTTCGGGGTAGCCGAAATCCTTATCAGCGGGAGCCGAGGTCGGCGCATCCACCGCGGGGGGGGCAGCAACTGAGGCAGGTTCTGTGGGCGGTTGAATCGGTTCTTCAACAACCGGTTCAGGTGCAGGAGCCGGTGGCGCGACGGCAAAAATATGCTTGCAGCGTGCGCAACGAATCTTTGCTCCACGTTCCGGGATTTTGCTCTCGTCAACCCTGAAGCGGGTGGAACATTCCGGGCAGGATATAACCATGAAAAGCCCTCCTGTAGTTTGCTTTTATATGTGCATGGCCGCTAACCGGTCGCAGTGCGGCAAGGATATAATAATCAGAAATCTTCAACGGTATAAATGTCGGGCAGGTTTCGATAGTGCTCATCGTAATCAAGGCCATAGCCGATAATAAACCCCTCATCCATGGTCATGCCGACATAGTCGGCCTCAATCTCGACCTCACGTCGGCCGCGTTTGTCGATCAAGGAGCAGATTTTCAGTGAGCGGGGTTCTTGCAATAGCAGTTTATTGTAGAGACATTCAAGAGTATAGCCACTGTCGACAATATCTTCGACGATGATAACATCCCGGTCCCTGATGGGCATTTCGAGTTCCTTACGAAATTCGATAATTCCCGAGGATTGTGTTTGTGAGCCGTAGCTGGCGAGACGCACAAAATCGATCATGGTCGGGCTTTCAATCTCACGGATCAGGTCGGCAATAAACAGAAATGAGCCTTTGAGCACCCCCACCAGCAGAATATCACGTTGCTGGTAGTCGCGGGTTATTTCTTGACCGAGGCGCTTAACTTCTGCGGCAATGCGTTCACGGGAATAGAGGATCTTAAATTTTTCACGGGGGATTGGCACTGCAGGTCTCCTTGTTGCATGGTTAAGCGCATTCTATATCAGTAAGCCGTCGGTGATGTCAACGCATACAACCGCTTCGGCACTAGTGAATATGTCTGAAATTATGTTATGATTTCAAAACTTTGCCTCTATTTTTTGTTCTTGTCCAGAAAGGATTCCACGGTGCAAAAGCTGCTTTTTCTATTACTCTTCCAATTGATTCTGCCGTTGACTGTTTTTGCGGCTCCCGAAATCACAACCCAGACGCTGACTTATGATTTTGACGAGGTGCCGCAAGGTGACAAAGTCAGTTACACTTTTTCTTTCAAAAATAGCGGCGATGAAATTCTTGAAATTTCTTCCGTTAGCAGTTCCTGTGGATGTACGGCGGCGTTGCTTTCGTCCAAGCGGATCGCGCCAGGGGACACTGGCCAGATCAAGGCAACCTTTGATTCCAGCCGTTTTCGTGGCCGGGTGACCAAGACCATCACCATGAGTAGTAATGCGGCCTCGAATCCGCAGGTTTACTTCAAGCTGCAGGGAGTCGTCAAAGAATTGCTCAGCGTGTCGACGACGCGCATCTCGTGGATCTGGCAAACCGCCGATCAACGTGGAACCTCGGAGGTGCTCATTACCAATCAGAGCCAGCAGCAGATTGTCTTACGACAACCGACATCAACCAGCTCGGCGTTAAGTGCCACACTGGATCGCCTTAAGTTGGCTCCCGGTGAAAAAGCAACCCTGGCGGTTAAAGGGGCAATCCCGGGCGGAGAGAAGCGCCTCAATGGCTACCTGTTGATCGGCACCAATTTTAAGCCGATGCCGCAGATTCGTATTTCAGTATCGGGACGTTTGAAACAATAGGAGTTTCCGTCCTTTTGTATTTTTGTGTTCAATCCCATTGATGTGGAGGGTATCTCATGGATGAAGCTTCTGAAAGCAATCAACAGCGCCGGACTTTTCTGGGGATTCTCCTGGGCGGGGTCGGCGTGATTCTGGCGGGCGTTTTCACCTGGCCGATCTTTCGTTTTCTTGCTCCGCGTGATCTCGGTGGTGCTGGTGCTCAGGTGCGTGTCGGCAAATCTGAAATTAAGGTTGGTGGTGCGCATTTCTTCAGCTTTCAAGGTCGTCCGGCGGTGTTATTGCAACCGAGTGCGGGCGATTATGTAGCGTTGAGTGCTGTTTGTACCCATCTGGGCTGTATCGTTAAGTGGGTCGATGGCAAGGGCGAATTCCTCTGCCCCTGTCATGGCGGGCGTTTTTCAGCAGAAGGAAAGGTCCTAGGGGGGCCGCCGCCGAAAGCTCTGGAAACCTACACTGTTACTCTTGATGCAAATGACCTTGTGGTTGGATAGGAGGGCGTGATGAATCTGCCAAAAGTGGCGATCGACTGGTTGGATAATCGGTTGGGCATTAAAGACCTGATCCATCAGAATCTGGGCGGCTACTTGCTGCCGCGCAACGTTAATATCTGGTACACCCTGGGAGCGGTGTTGATGGCGTTGTTCGGTCTGCAATTTCTGACCGGCATTTTGCTCTTGGTCTATTATGTCCCCGATACTGAAAAAGCCTTCAGCAGCGTGACCGCAATCATGAATGAAGTGCCGTTCGGATGGCTGTTTCGTTACCTGCATGTGGTTGGCTCAAATCTGATTATTATCTTTTTGTTGCTGCATATGATGTCGGTGCTCTTTATGGGCAATTATAAGCGCCCACGAGAGTTGACCTGGGTGTCGGGTTTTACGCTGCTCAATCTGGGGATGGTTTTTTGCTTGACCGGTTATCTGCTTCCCTGGAGCCAGCTCTCATTCTGGGCGACGACAGTTGCTACCGATGCTGCCGGAGCTATCCCCTTCGTCGGAGAGTATCTGGTCTCTTTCTTGCGCGGTGGTCCCTCGGTTGGAGCTGCAACCCTGGGCCGTTTTTTCGCCCTGCACGTCATGGTGTTACCGCTGGGTTTAATGGGTCTGGTCGGATTCCATCTTTTTTGTGTGCGGCGTGCTGGGGTCTCCCCGCCTCCATTTGGTGCAGATTATAAACAACGTAAATTTGGTGACGGATTTGACCATGAGCATCATCTCAACGGTGTTCCCTTTCATCCTAATTATACGATTAAAGAGATCGGGATGGTCTTCTTTGCCCTGGCGCTTCTGGTTGCGATCAGTTTTTATGCGCCCTGGGTGTTTATTCCGCCCGAGGCTCTTGTGCCGGCAGATCCCTTTAATACTCCTGAACATATCAAGCCTGAATGGTATTTTTTGTGGGCCTATCAAATATTGAAGATCTTTCCGAGTAAGCTGGTCGGCCTAGCGGTGCAGGGAGCGGCGATGACCTTTCTCGCCCTGTTGCCATTTATTGACTTTGGTCCAGAGCGTCGTCCTTTTAAACGGCCATTGTTCCTTACCTGTTATTTTCTCGGCACGCTGCTTTTTGTCGGGTTATCGATTTGGGGGCATTTCTCATGATCAATAAACTCTTGCCATTACTGGTATTTCTGGCGTTGTGTACCCCTGTGTTGGCTGAGGATACGGTGTGTCTGCAGTGTCATGGCGGCCAGGAAGGGAGGCTCGGCGCTCCGGTTGGTTTATGGAAAACCAGCGTGCATGCCGCTAACGGTATCTCCTGTCATGATTGCCACGGCGGCGATCCTACCGATTTTGGTACGGCGATGGATCCTGATAAAGGTTTTCTCGGCGCTCCTGATTATGCGGATGTTCCCGCTTTTTGCGGCCGTTGCCATCTAGGTGTACGCGAAGATTACAGCGGCAGTGCCCATGGCAAAGCTTTGGGTAAAGGTGGTCCGCAGTGTGTGGTCTGTCATGGCAACCATGCCGTGCAAAAGGCCTCCATTGAGCTGATTAACAAAGAGAGTTGCACACGTTGTCATAGCTATGAGCGTGCGGCTAAGGTCAAAACTGCGATCTCGCAGACTGAAGATAGCTTGAAGATGCTTGAAGGGCAGATTGATGAACTGCATCGGGTCGGCATCGATACCAAGAAAATCAGCGGTCAACTCTTTTCCAGCCGTAACGATTTTCGTCGCCTCTTTCACACGGTTGACGTTGAAGAGATGCGCGCTGAAACCGCCGGGTTTACAACGCGACTGGATAAAATTGGTGCGCAGATTACCGTGATCAAGGATGAACTCTCGCAACGCAAAATGGTCGGTGGTCTGGTGGTCCTATTGTTGATCGTCGGTGGTTGCATCGCAATGCTGATCCGCAAGTCCTATCACGAAGAAGAGTAGAGCTTAAAAAAAACTAACGGCGCAGCCCAGACATCATGTATTGATCTGTCCAGCTTCAGTATTTTGATTGTTGGTGTTCGGCTGCGCCCTTTTTTGCAAGTTTTGCTCAGGGTTTGCGCGCCACGATCCCCGCCAGCGTGCCGCCACGTTTTGATGGTTCCTCCCCCTCCTCGTAGGCGAGAATCTCCCAATCGACGAACAGTTCAGCCAGTTCACCCGGTTCAAAAATGATCTCACTCGGCGTAGCACTCTTTTCAAGCTGGCAGAAAGAACGCCCGATGAATAGACCACCACTTAAGATGCGCTCTTTGATTGCGGGGAAGAGTTTACGTTGCAGGTAGTAGAAACAGAGGAGTAAGTGCGCTTCAGGGCACTGAGATGGGAATCCTTTTTCCAGGTTGTACTGCAGGGTTTCGATCGGCAGATTTTGTTGACTTGCCGTTTTGTTCAACATCTCAAGGGCGCTGGGTGCGTTATCGATAGCCTGGACGCGGTAGCCCGCCTTAGCGATAAATAGACTGTTACGCCCACGGCCACATGCCAGGTCGATTGCCTGTCCTGCGTTGAATAAATGTCTCTGGCGGACCAGCCAGGGATCCGCAGCGGGCATTGGCTCACTCTTCTTGTGTTTCCAGCGTTCTTCCCAAGCAGCCTGTCGGGCTATCAATGTACTGGCTGCAAATCCGTCTGTTTGACCCATATTTCAGCTCCTTTTCGACCAATAGCTACGGCTATTACTCTCAAATGAGCTAAAATCTGACCTCAAACAGCCAAATTTTCGCTTCAGCACTGATAGCCCGACAGGCTGCAAGAAAAATCCATCTTTTACTCACGGTTTCAGGTTAGCGTTTGCTGTTTATAGCTATTCGTCACGGATGAAGATCGCCAACTCAAAAATTTCACCATCACTGAGATAGATCGGAAACATCAAGCCGGTATGTTTTTCCGGGACGGCCAGGCCGGTCATCTGTGGGGGATGGGTCTTGGGTGGGGTGATATCGATTTGAAATCCGAGTTGTGCCGCCTTGGCGGCAATATTACCGCAGACAATGTTGATAAATTCCATGACCGAATCATCGAGCATTTCAACTGGTTCGCCCTCAATATCGTCTTCCTGCAGAATGGCGCGCGCAATGATTTTTCGAGTGGTGGGTGAGGCTGTCAGCAGATAGCGTGCGCTGACACTGCCTGAAAATCCGATCTCGGCGACCAGCGTCCGCGCCGGTAACTCTTCGATAATCTGACAGGCGCCGGGGCGAATTGACATGGAAGCGATCCGCACCAGCATCTTGTTGGTCAGATCGGCGACCATCTCCCAGATGGGTTGATGCGCAACACCCGCAGGGATTTCAATTTTATCGACCATGTAAGGACGCTGGTCTTCTTTGAAGCGATTGAGGTAGATTTTTAGATCGGCTTCTTTAAGACCGCCGGTCTTGACCAGAGCCTCGCCCAGATAAATATGGGTGTTCTTCTGTTTGGTCAAAGCCTGTTGCAACTGGGCCGCGCTTAAAAATCCCAGGGCGACCGCCTTGTCGCCGAAGCGGGTGTCTTCATTGCGTTGTGCCTGATTCACCTTGGCAATCTGGACTTGAGACATCAGGCCCATTTCATGGCCAATTTTGCCAATTTTAAGATTGGTGTCTTCTTGCAGTTCAATTGCCCTGAGAAGGGCGCTGTGGGTGATCGCATTCTGCTCTATCAGGAACTGGCCAAAAAACTTTACCGCCATGGTTTGATCTCCTTATTGGCCTATTGGCCCGAGGTATTATTGAATCCCTTAAAATTGTTTTG
>JAKIUS010000047.1 GCA_021647445.1 Geopsychrobacter sp.
CTGGCCAGCCAGGAGCTGAACAAGCTGGTAACCAAACTCGGCCACAGGCTGTCAGAACTCCCGCAGGAAAGAGTACACCAACTAAACCCGCGACTCGAATAAACCCTTCAGGCTATCGCCACTCGAAATTTTCTCTGGGCGGCCGACTTGCTGGAATACGAAATCAAACCACTACTTGAAACCGCAGGGCCCCTATCCGAGGGGGGAGCACCCCAATCTGACCACAGAAAAGATGCCGCCATGACCGCCACCAAAAAATCGTCAGAAGCCCCGACCCAGAGTCCGAATGCCGCCCGCTTTCAGCTAGATTGGGGCGCCTACAGCCTGCTGAAGCTAGTGCAGGATTACCATTTCGATCAGGTCCTCGATATCGGTTCAGGAGCCGGAGAACACAAACGTTTCCTAGAACTCTTCGGCAAACAGGTCTTTTCCGTCGATCTGGTAAAACAGGCAGACTATGTCGGTGATTTCATGCAGATTGAGTTCAAGCGCCGCTTCGAGGTCATCTGGTGTTCACACGTGCTGGAGCATCAACGCAATATCGGTCTCTTTCTCGATAAGATCTTCGATCTCTTAACCGATGATGGCGTACTCGCCATCACGGTACCGATCCACCCCAGAGAACGCCTGATCTCAGGACATCTGAGCTCTTGGAGTATCCCTTTGCTCTGCTATAATCTGGTGATGGCGGGGTTCGACTGTCGCGAAGCCAGGATTATCGAAACCTTCGAGCTGGGGCTGATTGTGCAGAAAAAACCTGCCATACACCCGGAACGATCCAAGACCTCGGCCCATGGTGCCGATGCGGGACATGAATTCGCTGATCTCAGAGAGTTCTTCCCTTTTGACGCCAATCAGGGATCTGAAATATCGGGTCCAGGCACCATCAACTGGGAGAATTTTCTTACCTATTCTCTGCCTCGGCCTATTCAGCCCGACATCACTGAAATCATCATCAATTCAAAGAATTTTGATAACGAACCAGATCTCAACCCAACGATCACATTGAGGGGTACGCCGAACGCAGATTTCCACTTGCCGTCATAGCATGACCCTTCTAAACTACTCCATGCCTAACCTTGAAGCTCTGAACAGTTGTCAGGAGTCAGTAGATGGATAGCACCATACAGATCTGTGGCCGGAAGATCGGCCCACAACAACCACCGCTGATCGTTGCCGAGCTCTCAGGCAATCATAACGGTAGCCTAGAGCGAGCGCTGCGCTCTCTTGAAGTAATCAAGGCAATGGGGGCTGAAGCGGCAAAACTACAAACCTACACCGCTGACAGTATGACTATCGACTGCCAAGGCGATGAGTTTCAGATCACAGGTGGCCCTTGGGATGGAAGCAGCCTCTATCAGCTATACCAGAAAGCTCATACCCCGTATGCCTGGCATTCAGCTTTATTCAAAAAGGCCAAACAGCTTGACTTGATTATCTTTAGTACTCCCTTTGACGAAGAGGGGATTGAACTGCTTGAAGAACTGGATACTCCGGCCTACAAAATAGCTTCCTTTGAATTAATCGATATCCCGCTCATCGCGGCCGCGGCCAAGACCGGCAAGCCACTGCTTATCTCGACCGGAATGGGCAGCTCAGAAGAAATCAGCTTGGCCGTGGAGACTGCCCGTAGCGCAGGTTGTCACGAATTGCTGCTGCTTCACTGTACCAGCGGCTACCCGGCACCGAGTACAGAGGCCAACCTAGCAACCATCCCTGACCTGAAGGCACGCTTCAAGGTACCTGTCGGTTTATCTGACCATACTCTCGGCACCAAGGTCGCTTCTGCGGCCATCGCCATGGGTGCCTGCCTGATAGAAAAGCACTTCACCCTCAGCAGACAGGAGCCGGGTCCAGATAGCAGCTTCTCCCTTGAACCTGAAGAGCTGAAACAGCTGTGCAACGAAAGTCAATACACCTGGCAAACGATAGGCCAGCCAAACTATGCCCCGACTACATCAGAGCAACAAAATCTTCCCTATCGACGCTCTGTCTACGCCATCTCTGATATCAAAGCAGGAGAGACGTTGACAGCGACGAACATTCGCCGGATCAGACCGGGCAACGGTCTGGAACCGAAATACTACCCACAACTACTCGGACTACGAGCAAAGGGCCCGATCCCGCGCGGCACTCCACTGCACTGGAATTTAATCAACCAACCAACGAAAACAGGCCCTTAAACAGTGATTAGATTATACAAATACCTTTTATTCCCGCTCATGGTGGGCGGAAACTGACGGATGTAAAGACAGGCCATGAGTGAAAAAATCATACTGATCCGCGCTGATGCTTCTACAAATATCGGCCTTGGCCACGTCATGCGATGCCTGGCCCTGCAGTCAGCTCTACAACGACTCAACATAACCTGTATTTTCTCGTTCCAACAAATGCCACAAGCGCTAAAGACTCTGATCGTTAACAGCGGCGGAAAACTCTTCCCCTTACGGGCAAACGACCTGTCTTCTGATGCAAAAGAAACTTTAGCATTAGCAAGCGAACTGGGCGCGGCAGCGATTCTGCTAGACGGCTATCAGTTCGACACAAACTATCTAAAACAACTCCACGAACATGGACCAACATTAATTTTGATGGACGATACCAACGACCGGGGACAACTTTATGCTGATCTATTGATTAATAGCCTCCCCCAAGCGGGACAACTTGACTACAAGCAGACAATATCAGATACAGAGCTGCTACTCGGTCTAGACTATGTTTTGCTAAGGGATGAATTCAACAATATTCAAGGCCCGACAACCAAATCATCTAAAAGAAAGCGGCTGCTTATCAATTTTGGCGGCAGTGACCTTCTTGGGCTTAGTCTTCCGACCACCAGGCTACTTCTGGATAAAGATCCACAACTACCAATCACACTGATCACTGGCAGCGGCTTTAGAGATGTTGCTGCTGGCCAAACCCTGGCTGCGCGGCAACGTAATATTGAATACATTCACTGCTGCTCCGAAATGGCTCAACAACTAAATCGGGCGGGATTGGCCATTGCTTCACCGGGCGCAACCATCTACGAATTGGCGGTCTGCCATGTCCCCACCATATTCCTGGTTTGTGCCGACAATCAGCGGCTTTCAGCTGCGGCACAACAGGAACTAGACTGGTGCAGAGTTATTGATGGGCGACAGAAAAACCAGATGTCATTAGCCGTTTCCCATGCTATAATGCTCTGGAATGCACCCGAAAAACGTGATGCCATGCAAGAAAAAACTTTTGGCCTGATCGACAATTTAGGAGCTCACAGGATTGCGCAAAGAATTCGCGCAATCTCTGAGACGGCATGAAAAGAATATCCAGAAAGGGCAACATACATTTAAGCGGTTGGCGACAATAAAGGCATGATCCAGGCAGAGCCATTTAAATTTATATCAAGGAGCACTAACGGAATGGCACTACCCAAGTGCAGTTTACGTCACCTGGAACAAAAAGATATTGAGCAGGTCCGTCAGTGGCGCAATCAAGAACCGATTCGCCGCAACATGTATTCAACTGAACTGATCAATTCGGAACAGCAACAACACTGGTTTAACGAGCTGTCAAACGACCAGACCAAACTTCATTTCCTGTTTTTGCAAGATGGCCTGCCGGTCGGTTGCCTTAATTATAATGAGATTAACGATGGCGAAGCCAAGCTCGGCTACTACCTTGGAGAGCAGCGAATCTGGCCAGGGCTGGGACTGATTCTTGAACTTACCGCCATAGAATATGCCTTTAAAAAACTTAAGCTTAATTGTTTGCTCGCTGAAGTGCTTGAGTTCAACACTGGTCCACAAAGAATTCATGACCTGTTCGGTTTCGAACAGGTCGGGATTCTACCCGAGGCGACCTGGCGCGACGATTCACCTATCGCTGCAATCCTCTTTAGCTATCGGAGTCAGGATTGGCTAAAGAAAAAAGAAAAAATCATGCAGCGGCTGCCCCGACAGATCCAATCAGCGGCCGCATTGCTGCAGCTCTGACAGTATCAACGACAGAAGGAATTAAAGTGACCCTGCGCGAAACCATCATCAAGCAGATGCAGAAAATTGCAGCGACTACTGGCTGCGATCTAATCCCGGAGCTCAACAACCGGACACTGCTTCTAGAAAGCGGGCTCGACTCCCTCGGCTTCGCTATTCTGGTTGCGCAACTGGAAGAAACCTTAGGCTACGACCCCTTTACCCTGATGGATGAACCTATCTACCCCCGCGATTTGGGAGAATTTGTTGATATCTATGCCCGCTTCGCCCCCTGAGCAGGAGACCAGCTTACTTGAAATTATTCGTAGCCTGCCGAGTGAGCGCCCGCTGCTGCGCACCCGCACTTTACGGTTATCTGCTGGCGAAACCGTCGTTCGGGTTGAAACCCTACGCAAAAACAAAACAGTATTACCGGGGCAACCGGCACTGCTACATGGACTCCCCATCCTCGAATTACTGTTGCAATTAATCGCCGCAGATGGGTATTGTTCACGACAACTGTTACTCCCGGCCAGCATGAATCGACAACAGGCCAAACAGTTCGCAACCAAAGTTTTCTCCACATCTCCAAGCAGACCGAGAGAATGGCTACTGACCACCTCCGGCACTAGTGGTGCCCCTAAACTGATTCCACACAGCTTAACCGACCTTGGGCGTAACCTGAAACGTAACCCTGAAATTGGTGCGGCATACCGCTGGGGGCTAGTATACGATCCTTGTCGATTTGCGGGCCTCCAGGTTACGCTGCAAGCGTTCTATTCCGGGTCCGAGCTGGTTCTGGCCGAAACTGATAATTTTGATCTGCAGGTGCAACTGCTGGTGGATACAGAGATCAATGCCCTTTCGGCGTCGCCAACCTACTGGCGCAAGCTGGCCATCGATAGCCGCATCAAAAATTGTCCATTACAACAAATCACCCTGGGGGGAGAGACTGTCGATCAGAAACTTCTTGACCACTTGCGTCAACTGTTTCCCGACGCGCGCATCAGCCAAATTTACGCCTCGACAGAAGTCGGGGTGGGATTTAGCGTCACTGATGCTCAGGCCGGATTCCCCTTGAGCTACGTTACCGATGGTACAGTAGGAACCGAACTACGGATCAGTCACGACAACTGTCTCTGGCTACGATCCGCACCAGCAGCCTCTGAGATATCCCCTCAAAGTAATGACGACGAAGGTTTTCTTAATAGCCACGATCTGGTCGAAGTGCGTGGAGATCGAGTATTCTTTCTCGGGCGTGACAATGGAATCATCAACGTTGGTGGCAACAAGGTATTCCCCGAACAGGTAGAAAGAATTGTCCGCGAAGTTCAAGGGGTTCTTGAGGTAAGGGTGAGCGGGAAAAAAAGTCCATTTGTCGGAGAGGTCCTGTTCGCCGAAGTGGTTTCTGCAGCGACAGATCCAGACTTACTACGCAAGAAGATTCTGGAACATTGCCATCAGCAACTAGCCCCGTGGCAAGTACCGGCGGTCATCCGCTTTGCTGATCAGATCAAAACCTCTGCCGGAGGCAAACTCTGCCGCACAGAAAGGTACCCATGAAAACAGTCATCGTTACCGGGGGCACCCGTGGGTTAGGGCTTGGAATCGTACGCCAGCTGCTCTTGGAAGGGTACAAAGTCGTTGCGATTGGGCGTACACTGACAGCTGAATTGAGCGGGCTGATAGAGCAAAACCCTCAGCAACTCCGCTATGAAAGCTACGACTTTAACTATTTAAAAGGAATTCACGCCTTTGCCACCCGCATCGCCAAAGAGCAGGGGCCGGTCTACGCATTGATCAACAACTCTGGCCTCGGTCACAGTGGCATACTGCCAACCCAGCATGAAAAAGAGATCGCCGAACTGATTCGAGTCAACCTCGAAGCCCCCATACTCCTGACCAAATACCTTCTGCGACCGATGCTTGTCGCAGGCGAGGGACGCATCATCAACATCAGTTCCGTGGTTGCGACAACCGGTTACAAAGGTTTGGCGGTCTATGGCGCAACCAAAGCGGCAATCGCAGGATTTACACGTTCACTGGCCCGTGATGTCGGCAAAGCCAACATCACAGTCAACACCGTCGCTCCGGGGTACATGACCACCGACATGACGCAAGACATTAATAGTGAAAAGCTGGAAGCAATCAAACGGCGCAGCCCTCTGGGGAGAATACCCGAAGTCGAGGATGTGGCCAGTGCTGTCGCTTATTTATTGAGCGAGACAGCTCGCAACATTACCGGCACTACTTTGACTGTTGATGCTGGGAATACGGCGTGAGTTTGCGAATGTTTCTGAAAAACCCGACATCGGTTGCCGAAGAAGGGACTCAATATTGGAACAGCCAAAGCAAGCGTCTAATATTCTGTCATGTTTCGGCCAGAATATTGTTTTATGTTACCAGAAGAATAAGTTAGACTGAATTTCGCCTATTCTGTCCAAGCACTTGAAACTATTGAATATAGATCTGCCAATCAAACAGCATAAAAATGATTGGCCTTTTGATGCAGTGAGGGAAAATGTCTCTAAACCCAACAAATATCACGACTGGAAACCCTTCCGATAACCAGCGAACAAACCTGTCCAAAAAATTAATCGATGAAATATTAAAGCCCCTCGAAGCAGCAACAGCGCTTGATGAGGGAAGCCGCTGGCAGAAATCAATCCCATATCGTTTCAAAATCATCGAGATGGCAAAAACACTGGACTCACTACCTCCCGCAGAAAAGCGTGCACTACCGGCAGCGCGCGCGCGCGCGCATCTTGCAAGACTCGCAGGCGACCTAGAAACTGCTGAGGTTATTCTCCGAGAGACACTGCAGGACGTCCCTCATCAGACTGATCTTCTGCATGATCTTATCTTGAGCCTTAAAGATCAGGAACGCATTCAGGAAGCTGAAGAGCTTTGCTTCAAAGCTATCAATAAGCATCCCCTTTCGGTAACCCTGCAACTGGACTTAGCTGCGGTTCTTGCTGAGCGAGCCCATCTCGACAAGGCAATCGTCGCTACAAAAAAAGCTACAGAGCTTAGACCAGAGTCGGCGGTTTCCTGGTTCACCATGGGGAACCTGCAACTCTTATCCCGCCGGTTTTCTATGGCTGGCGAGGCATACAGCAATTGCGCTGATCTTGCACCAACTGATCCTAGCGGTCCCTTCATGCTAGGGCGTTCATTATCAAGCGAATATCGAGATAAAGAGGCTGTCGAAGCCTATCAGGAAGCCTACCGACGTGTAATGAAGGATGAAGGTCACTGGTCCGCAATTGCCTGCCACTTACGAAAGCGCTTCACTGGAGACACTGCCATTCGAGATTGTGCAGCATTTTTTGATCAACATTACCATCAAAATGAAAGACCCATTGAGTTTGTTCTAGGGGCCTTGACTGGATCTCTTCTCAAAGCTGGGAACCTCGACAGCGCAGTCGAAACCGCAACAGAACTAACGAGCAGGGCCAATCTGACAGCAATCTCTGCACCTCAAAAGACCCCAAAAGATGACCAGTCCTACTACCTGCTTGGTGTTGCACTGTTTCTGCAACGAAAATACAAGCAAGCGGTACCTCCATTACGACGCGCAGCGACACTAAAAAATAAAGATGTACGCCTATCTTTTCTGCTGGCAAGTTGTCTCTGGTATTTAGGCGATCATGAAGGTGCAATCCAGGCATGTATGCAAAGTATGGTTTGGTTCGCCTCCGGTGTCCCGCGCCCTGGATTTATCAATCGGGCGCATACTGGAGAGCAGGCAAATACCCGAGTAACGCTTCCATGGAACATGCGAATGTATCAGACATCGGGAATGTTCCATCCCCTGATCAATGAAGTCACTCAGGAAGTATATGAGGACTTCAGTTTAGAATATCCGGTTGCCCACCAAAAGATGCAAGAACTGCAGGACAGCTGTATCCGCGTGCTTGAGCACTTTGCCGCAACTCGTGACTGGCTGGAAGAAAAGTGTCCGGATGTCAGCCCGGGACACCTCTTTAATTTTTTGGAAACAAGGCATTTTCTGTCACAAACCCTAGCTGACAATCCAAGTCACGATTTTACAATTCTGCATACCGCGCCTTACGTCCTGAACGAGACACCCTGGTTGCTCCACCTCGAAGTGCCAATCACAGCATTTTTCCCGTTTATATCTTATGGAATCTCTTGGGATTTGGATTTTGAAAATAAGCCATATTACAAACTCGCAAAAGCCTACATTGAATCTAAGCAATGTCTGGGTATTTTTTCACACCTGAAATCGACCTGTGAGGCTCTGCCTCGTCTTTTCCATAACCCGCTCCTTGCAGAAAAAATCCATTATTTCCCCCTAAGTGCTCCAACGCTGGAATCATCACAAGCTTCCAAGCCGAGCACCGAAGGAGCACCGATAAAAATACTCTTTACCGGTTCATTCAATCACGACTCATGGAGCTTCTACAGTCGGGGAGGACTCTATGTTGTGGAGGCCTTAC
>JAKIUS010000048.1 GCA_021647445.1 Geopsychrobacter sp.
TTCGTTCCGTCATCGTCCTCCCCGCCCTCTGTGAATCCCGGACCATTGTTAAGGCTCTGGAGTCTCTGGCGCAAAACCCTGTCGCTCTTTTGAGCCAGACCCTGGTTATTGTTGTGGTCAATCAGGGTGAAGCCACCAAAGTTGTCGATAAGGTGGATAATCAGAAGACCCTTAATTGGTTAGCTTGCCAGTCTCTTCCGCACATGAATCTCTGTTGGGTCGATGCCACGACCCCCGGATTGGAATTCGCACCGAAAGAAGGCGTCGGACTGGCGCGTAAGCTCGGTTTTGATCTGGCTTTGGGGCGTATTGACTGGTCATGCGACCCTCTCTTCATCTCTCTGGATGCCGACACTCTGGTCGATGAAAACTATTTGGCGGCTATTTTTGAGCATTTCAATACGACTGTCAGCGCCGGGGCCTATATCCCCTTTCGTCATCAGACCGGCTCAACGGCAGTGCGGGAAACGGCGATCCGGCTTTACGAACTCTATTTGCGTAGTTACTTGTTTGGTTTGCAATGGGCCGGTTCCCCTTATGCCTTTACCGCGCTCGGCAGCGCATTCGCCTGTCGGGCAAAGGCCTATGTCTCCGCAGGCGGAATGAAGCGTCGTCAGGCAGGGGAGGATTTCTATTTTTTGCAGCAATTGGTTAAGACCGGAGGTGTCTCTTTGTTGCAGGGCACGGTTGTTCGACCAGCGGCGCGTTATTCAGAGCGTGTTCCCTTCGGAACCGGGCGCGCCATTGAGGCTGAGGTGGCCGGTGAGCAGCGTCGCTTTCAGTTTATTTCGTTCTCGGCATTTCGCCAGTTGCGCGACTGGTTGTCCCTGGTATCTGACGAGCATGAGGCCGATGCGGCAGAGTTGCTGGTTAAGGCGGCACAGATTTCGCCCTGTTTATCTGCATATCTGGAAGAGCTTGGGTTTGCTCAAGCCTGGCAGAATATTCAACGGCAGACCAGCAGGGATAAGTTTTTGGTTGCTTGGCATCAGTGGTTTGATGGTCTGCGTACGCGTCAACTTTTGAAGTGTCTGGACGAAGAGCGTGAAGAGGTCGACCCGCAGGTTCTGGTTACGGATCTATTGTGCCGGACGGTTATTCAGTCTGAAGATGGTCGGGCGGCCCCCCTGCCATGCCTGGAACAGTTACAGGGGGTTCCGCCGGTCCAATAAGGCAAGGACGTTCGTCTTGCGGTAACGCCCTTGCAGGCTGTCTGGCCCCAAACTTCCGAATTTGCAGCGAGCAGACTCCTTGGCCCTCAGTATTTCCCAAACTCATCATCATCGAGCTTTATCTCAGGCTGAGTGTTACCTCCGCCCCAACTGTCGGTTGATGCTGCGGGCAATACTCTCTGCTTTGCTGGGGCTGCTTTTGCTGTTGGTGGATGTTCTGATCTCTGTTGAGTGCCGAGCTTGAATCCCTTGAGCATCTGTTGCAGATCAGCAGTCTGGCTCGAAAGTTCTTCTGCGATTGCTGCCGATTCTTCTGAGGTTGAGGTCGCTTGTTGGTTAACATCGTCAAGCTGGTGCAGTCCTTCATTGACCTGTGCAATCCCCAAGGATTGTTCGTGGCTGGCAGCGGCAATTTCGGCAACCAGATCCGAAACCTTGGTCACGCCATCAACGATTCCGGAGAGGGCCTCTGCTGTCTGATCGGCGATGTGTGCGCCATTATCGGTTTTTTCAACGGAACCTTCTATCAGAGCGGTGGTCTCCTGGGCCGCCTTGGCGCTGCGTGCGGCAAGGTTGCGCACCTCTTCGGCGACCACGGCAAAGCCTTTACCATGTTGACCGGCCCGCGCCGCCTCGACCGCCGCATTTAAGGCCAGCAGGTTGGTCTGGAAGGCGATCTCATCAATGACCTTGATAATCTTGCTGATGTTCTGTCCCGAATCCTTGATTTCGGCCATGGCACTGACCATTGCCTGCATTTGCTGGTTACCGTTTTCTGCCGCCTGCTTGGCGGCCCCGACCAATTGGTTGGCGGTTGCGGCATTCGCGGCATTGTTGGACGTCTGCTCGTTCATCTGGGTCATGGAGGCGGAAATCTCTTCGAGGGCCGCTGCCTGTTGAGTGGCACCGTTTGCCAGGGAGGTGCTGGAGTCCGATACCTGGACCGCTCCGGATGATATCTGCGAGCTTGCTTCCTGAACACGGGTCATACTGTTAATCAGTCCCAGATTGGCCTTGGCCAGTGGGGCACCAATAAGCCCTTTGGCGTTAAAGGTGAAGTCGCCTTGCGCCAGGCGATTGAAGGCCTCGATTATCTCACTTTTCAGGTTTTCGGCGAAATTGTTCAGTGCGCTAGAGAGACGCCCCAATTCGTCATTACTGTTGACTTGCAGGCGTTGATCTAATTTACCCTGTTGCATCCCTTCGAGCATCTCCATCGAAGCACGCAGCGGAGCGACTATGGATCGTTTGGTGAAAATGGCAATCAACCCTGCGCTGATCAACAGAAGGAGTAACATGATGCCGGAGGCGGTCCACAGGGTGGTTGCCAGGTCTGCTTTAGCGGCGGTCAGGCTATGGATGATTTCAAACGCGCCGTGAACTTCCCCGACTCGCCAGTTTTCCATCGGACCGCCGGTCGGGTCTTTGCCCTGATTGTTGCCCCATAAATTCATCGAATTCTTCGGATCACCGTGACAGTTGAGGCAGGTCGCACTGAGGACGACCGGCCTGAAGTAGTGAACCGCGTTCGTCTCTTCGTTTATAAATACATATTCGCGTAACTTCTTCTCTTTAAGAATGCGTAGGGCCTTGGCTTCGAGCTTATTCGGTTGATTCTTGGGGTTGCGCGGTTGAAATTTCGGCACTTTGAAGGTGTAGTTTCCCTCCTTGGCTTTACGCATCGCGGCGTTCCAGGCAGAGATGACCGGCACCGCAGAAAGTACGCGATCATGATGTCCCTCTTCGCTCCAGCGCTTCAGCAATTTTACGCTGAACAGCCCTTGAGTCCATTTATCTTCCATCTCCTGACGGGTCGATTCGACGGTGCGCGCCAGAATTCGTGATTTATCGACCACTTCATCGAGCATCTGTTGCTTCTGATGAAAATAGAAGGTTACCAGCACCGTGGTGAGCAGGATGGCTGGAAAGAGTACACCGAACGAAATTAACTTGACCGTCATCGATATTGATTTCACGATACGCTCCCTTGAATATTTGAGGATGCCAATTTATGAAGGATAACAAGGAAGTTTTGAGGTGCAAGTTTTTAGGGGGAGAATTTTTGAATTATAGATAAAACAATGGCGAGGCCGATTGGTCTCGCCATTGTTTTATCCTTTAAAAATGGCTTTGTGGCTTAGACGATCTGCTCCATCGCCCAGACCCCGCAGGGGCAGATCCCCGCACAGATGCTGCAGCCGATACAGTCATGATCGTCTGACAGGTATTCGAAGCTGCCGTCCTCTTTGTCGATGCGTTGGATGGCTCCTTCTGGGCAGGCTTCTAAGCACATGCCGCAGTCGCGGCAGGTACCGCAACTGATGCAGCGCAGGGTCTCGTCTTTGCCGTCTGTGACGCAGAGTTTGCCCCGGTTGCGCGGCTTGAACAGTTCTTTTGAGAGGCAGGATTGGTTGATCATCTCCGGTTTGATCTGCGGTAGCACCTCTTTACCGTTGAACAGGTCGTTGATGTAGCCGATCGCCTCCTGTCCCTGGCCGATGGCGTGGGTTAAGAGGCCCGGATTGGTGGTGTCACCGATGGCGAATATGCCGGGGGCTTTAATGACCTGACCACAGGCGTCGACATCCATCATGCCGCGATCAGTCAGCCATTCACGCGGCACATAAGAGAGATCTGGCCGCTCGCCTATCGAAATAATGACATCGTCGGCGTCGATCAGTTCGCCATCCTTGGTGACCAACCCTTCAGGGGTAATCTTTTCGGTAAAGACCGGCCAGCGAACTTCACCACCTAAGGCCTTGACGTGATCGATCTCTTTCTGGAAGGCCGCCGGACGTTGTACGTCGATACAGATGACCTTTTCGGCTCCCATGGCGTAGGCCCCGAGGCAGACATCCATGCCAGCATTGCCCGCGCCGATCACGACCACTCGTTTACCGATTTTCGGTCTTTTGCCCGCGTTGACTTTCTTGAGGAAATCTAGCCCTTTGACCATAAGCTCATGGCCAGGAAAAGGGATGACCACCGCGTTGTGCGCGCCCGAGGCGATAATTACCGCATCCTGTTCTGACCTGATTTGCTCAAACAGGTTCTTGTCGACCGGGGTGTTGGCGTTGATTTGAATGCCGAGATCCTTGATCCGTTTAATTTCGGTCTGCAAGGAATTTTCCGGTAGACGGTCGGTTGGAATCACCTGGCGCAGTTTACCTCCGACCTCTATGTCGGCTTCGTAGACTGTGACAGTGTGACCTGCCAAGCGTGCCTGCCAAGCGGCGGAGAGGCCGCCGGGACCACCGCCGATGACCGCAATCTTTTTGCCGGTCTCTGGCGCAATGGCCGGGGCCGGAATGTCGCGTGACAGGCGACCGAGGGACGCCATGCTGACCGATTTATCGACATACTGACGGCTGCAGGCGTCCATGCAAGGGTTGGGGCAGACTTCACCGCAGACGCTGGCCGGGAAGGGTGAATACTTCAAGACCAGTTGAAGCGCCGCTTCATGTTTGCCCTGGCGCAGCAGGTTAATGCGGTCCTGGGTCGGGATATTCGAGGGGCAGGCAACCTGACAGGGCGCACCGAAGCGTTTATCCTGCCAGTGTGGAATCTTGAGACGGCCATCTGCTGTATTGACCAGGCCCCTGACGTCGAGGTAGTCGTCCTTGATGATATCGCCGAAGATGCCGCCTTCGACCCACTTCTGGGTGCGAAACTCGCGCATACTGATCCGTGAATGAACCCTGCGTTCTGCATAGCTCTTAGCGACGATCTTCTGCCAACCCGAGAAATCGGTCAACTGGGTAAGGAGTTCTTTGCGTTCAATCTTGTCGAGGAAAGACGGTATCCCTTTGCCCAAAAAGTCACGATCGAAATCATCCAGGTCGAGCAGCCAGACATCTTCGGATAGACCATCGACCGGGCCGCGCACGTAGATAGTGCCGCCGACCATGCCGGCACAGGCTCGATCACCGAGAATGGATGTCTCGTCAGCGCAATCGATGCCGCAGATCACCGCGATGCCGCCGCCCATGAATTCGAAGCAGAAGGAACCAGTCCGTTTTAAGACCCAGAATTCCGGGGCATCGTAGGCCGGATCATGTTTCATCAAGGACCCGGACCGTGTGCCGACTCTGCCTGCGACATAAATTTTACCGGCTGCGGCACAGTGCGCTGTGGTGTCGCCGCCATCGCCTAAGATGGTCAGTTCGGCACCGGCGTTGAGCCATCCGGCATCGGCCGGGGCTGAACCCTCGACGATAATTTCAGTCCCCTCAAGGCCGAAGGAGCCGACCCGCTGGCCGGGGTTCTTCACCCTGAATTTTAACGGCGTGCCGTCCTCGGTCCAGAGTGGGCCGCCGATATTATGGTGTCCGCTCGAGAGAACTTCGAACTCGGTCTTACCCGCGTCAAGGGCACAATAGATCTGTTGCAGTAGTTGTTGAGTCGAGACCCGCTGATTATTTTCATCAAAACCGTTAATTTTAACTGACATGTCTTTATCTCCGTGAGGAGTGAGGGGTAAGAGCGCGGTGAGGGGTGAGGAGTAAGAGTGCGGTGAGGAGTGAGGGGTGAAGGGTGAGGGGTTCATCCGCCTCACTCCTCACGCCTTACCCTTCACTGGTTTTTAAACGACTCACTCGTCCCTAACATACGTACTGAATCTGCAGTTTGTCGGCGACGGCGTGATCGGTTGCGATCAGGGCGTCGGAGCGACCGACCGGCAGGGAACTGTTGCCGATGGGGGCCAACAGTTTTTTGAACTCGGTGTCCATCGCCAGGAAGTAGTTGACAATATTCTGGGCGACCCGCTCGGGATCAAGACGTTTCACCAGCGGTGGCTCCTGGGTGGTGATGCCGACCGGGCAAAGCCCGGTGTTGCAGGCGTTGCAGCGGCCCTGGTCGTTGCCGACGCAACCGGCCATCTGCAGGATGAGCTTGCCAGAAAATACGCCGTTGGCACCCAGACAGATCATCTTAAAGGCATCGGCGGCGAGATCGCCAGTCTTGCCGAGGCCGCCAGCGGCCCACAAGGGAATCTGTCCCTGGCGTCCCTGGGCGGTTGCCGCTAGGTAACAGTCGCGTAATTTGGAGGCGATGGGGTGGCCGGTATGGTCGAGACTGACTTCGTGAGCGGCGGCGGTGCCACCATCGATCCCATCGAGGAAGAAGCCGCCGACGATATTGTAGGGATCGCGCATCAGGTTGTTGAAGACCGAAACCGAGGTTGAGCTGGCCGCAACCTTGATGGCGACCGGAACGCGAAATTTAAAGGCGGCATTAAACGAGAGGAACATCTTCTGTACGCTCTCTTCGATGGAGTAGAGCCCCTGATGGTTCGGTGGCGAGAGCAGGTCCGCCTTGGGTACGCCACGGATCTGCTGGATATGTTCGGCAACCTTCTGCGCCATCAACAGACCACCATCGCCAGGTTTAGCCCCCTGGCCGATCTTGATTAAGACCCCGGCTGGATCTTCAGTCATGTGCGGCATCGCCTTGGCGATACGGTTCCAGCCGAAGTGGCCTGAAGCGATCTGCAGAATCATGTATTTAAGGTAACGCGATTTCAACAGCCGCACCGGCACGCCGCCTTCACCGGAACACATGCGCACCGGCAGGCCGCACTCTTCATTGAGATAAGCTGTCGCCATGGCGACAGCTTCCCACATGCGCCAAGAGAGGGCCCCGATCGACATGTCGCCGATAATCACCGGGTAGATCCAGTTGACCGGCGGAGTCGTACCGTTGGTTTGCAGCAGGCCCCCTGGGCCGACGCCGAGCGGCAATTTATGCGGCGGAAGAATACGACCGAAAGGCGCGAGGATATCGAAGGTATGGCGTTGGGCATCCAGACTTGGATCGGTCATCTGTGAAATACGCCCGACGCGGATCTTGTCGAGGGTACGCACCGTCGATTCAAGGTTTTTTCGCCCACCCCGTTTGATCGAATCTCCACCTAGGCAGCGCGCCACGATGGGATGACGGGTATCGGGATTACGTTCGGGTTTAATGGCGTCGTTGGGGCAGACTTTTTCGCAGATGCCGCACCCACGGCAGTAGTTTTTGATCGATTTTACCTGCCGGATAACCGGCACCGCCGAGAAACGTGCCTTTGGCTCGGGGAATTCGCTCTCGGAGAAGATCAGCCGCCGTCGCTCGACCTTGGCTTCAATAGCGCGGAAAGAACAGGCTGAAACACAGGAACCACAGAGGGTGCAGCGATGGGCGTCGTAGCGGATCTTCCACGGAAGATCGTTAGGAGTGACGTCTTGTACTCTCATTGTTTCCATCGCTGAACCTCCAGATTGTTATCGATCGCCACGATTTCACGTTCGTTGGGATAGATGTCGGTCTCCCAGTCACGGTCGGGGAGGACTTCATTGATGCCGCAGACTTCAGACGACAGAACAACGGTGTCGTCGGTGCGCCCGATTACGATGGGGCGCAATTTTTTGGCGTCGCAGCAGGTGAACATACTGTGATCCGGCAAGACCCCGATAATCGTGTTGGGCCCGTTGATCTCCAGGTGCCCCAAGGATTGGCGGATCGCTTTTAATTGTTCGGCATCCTCGCGTTTTTCAAGTTCTTTAAACGGCAGCGGGGTGACGACGTGCTTGAAATACCGCAACGGCCAGCCGAGTTCGCGATGGACATAGTGCAGGGTGTAGAGAAAGCATTGTGAATCGGATTCGAAACCGATATAGCCACGATGCAGCTTGCGTTGAAACTCGACGTTCTTCAGGTAGAAGGTGTTCTCGCCGTTGGCCAGGGTCGTATAGCCCTGCAGATGAAAGGGGTGGGCTGCATAGCGCACAATGTCGTAGTTGGTGTTCTGGCGACATTGTGCGGTGATGACCTTGGCGGTGAATTTGTTGTCCGGTTCCCAGAGGCGAAAATAGGTGCCGATATCCTTGGGGTTGCCGATCTCCTTCAAGGTGACCACGTCGGGCCAGAAGGAATAGACAAAGCCCTCATCGTTAGGTTCGAGGGCCGCGCGCAGTTGCAGGCGCATGTCGAGTAGCAACTCTTCTTTCTCTTTCTGCTCGGCATTGCGGTAGGACTTGGGGTAGTCGAAGGTTTCAAAGACATAGTTCGGCATGGCATTGATGTCGAGACCGGGTTGGTTGTTTGTTTCAGGAACCCACTGCATGACGCGCTGGAAACCTGTCTTGTGCAGAATATCTTCGGCAAGTTTGACCCCCTCATCGGTGGCAGCCATCGACAGTGTAGGCAGATGTTTATAGTTTTCGAATACGCCACCTAGGTCATGCA
>JAKIUS010000049.1 GCA_021647445.1 Geopsychrobacter sp.
ATTTGAGAGCGGCACGCAAAATTTAAGTGGCATTGCCGGTTTGCTCGCCGCTGTTGAGTTTTTACAGGAGCAGGGCATAACCACGCTACGCAAGCAAGTCGAGGTTCATCTACAGCGTATCATTGATGGTCTGCAGCGACTTGACGGAGTACGTCTCTTTGTCTCAGACGCCCTGACACCTCAGGGTGACGCTATCGCTTTTAATATCGAGGATAACGATCCGGCGGAAGTCGGTTTCCGCCTTGATCATGAATTTGGTATTTGTGTTCGGGTCGGGTTACATTGTGCGCCCGAAGCGCACCACACACTCGGGACCTTTCCTCAAGGGACAGTTAGGGTCAGTCCCGGTGTTTTTACCCGCGCTGACGAGATAGAAACCTTTCTGGACGCGGTTGGGAAAATTTCTCAAGAATCGACCTCGACCTGACGAGGACTAAAGACTTACCGTATAAAAGGAGACAGTAAAATGCGTATTATTCAATCCTTGCTGATGGTTCTGCTGCTGAGTTTACTGCTGGCCTGTTCACTGCCGCCCGATAAGCCCGTTACGCGAAAAGAGCTTGGACAGTCAGGTATTTACCGAACCTATAAAATTGAAGAATCCCCGGAGGAAGTCTTAAATGCTCTCAATATGGAAGGGGAGGTCGTGCTGCGGGGGGAATACATGAATCGTCCGGTCTATATCAAGATCCTTGCAACATCCGATGGTCTGGAAGTAACGGCATTTGATCGTTGATGATTAAGCCATGCTACCTGTCTATTAAATAGACTTTTTCTGTAAGGCGGACCTTATTTATGAAAACCTATATATTGGATACCAACGTCCTTTTGCATGATCCGCAGGCAATATTTCGTTTTGAGGATAATAATGTCATTTTACCTCTGACCGTAGTGGAAGAGCTTGATCGCTTCAAGAAGGACCAGAGTGAAACCGGTCGCAATGCCCGGCAGATCTCGCGTATTATCGATGGTTTTCGTGCCCAGGGCAAATTGATCGACGGGGTCAAGTTGCCCGGCGGCGGAATGTTCCGAATCGCGGTTTATCGCGAAGAGGCGATGGCACTGCTCCCGCCGGAACTTCAGGTCGATCAGGGGGATAACCGGATTCTGGCCGTCGCCCAGGAGCTGGTTGATAAGGGTGACAGCAGCATATTCTTCATCACCAAGGACATCAATCTGCGTATCAAGGCTGACACGATCGGTCTGCCCGCCGAAGATTACGAATCAGATAAGGTTTCCATCGACGATCTCTACTCCGGTACGTCCGAATTGCAGGTCAGCCAGGAGGATGTCGATCAATTCTACGAACATGGTGAACTCGACCTGACCGGTGATTTTCTCGCCAACCAGGGGATAACCCTGGTCGATGAAGGGAATCCGTCCCATTCGGCGATTGGTCGTTACGATTTTATTCAGCAAAAACTGCGTCCCCTGCTGCGGGCACCTAAAGAAGGGATCTGGGGGATTCATCCGCGCAATCGTGAACAGCAATTTGCCTTAGATCTACTCCTCAATGACGATATCCGCGTCGTTTCACTGGTCGGCAAGGCTGGTACCGGTAAAACCCTGTTGGCTATTGCCGCGGGTCTGCTGAAAACCGCCGACGAATCGGTCTACAGCCGTCTGCTGGTCTCACGTCCGGTCTTCCCCATGGGCAGAGATTTAGGCTTTCTGCCCGGGGATATCGAAGAGAAGCTGGCCCCCTGGATGCAGCCTATTTTCGATAATGTCGAACTGTTACTCTCCGGCGTTGAAGATGGCGGCAAGCGCAAACGGGGTTATCGGGAACTGATCGATCTTGGCCTGATGGAGATCGAGCCTTTAACCTATATTCGCGGCCGTTCGATCCCGCGTCAGTACCTGATTGTCGACGAGGCCCAGAACCTGACCCCCCATGAAATTAAGACGATTATTACCCGCGCCGGTGAGGGGACCAAAATCGTCCTGACTGGTGATCCCTATCAGATCGACAACCCCTATATTGATTCTTCGAGCAATGGCTTGAGTTATGCCGTTGAACGCCTTAAGGGGCAGGATATCTCTGGACACATGACCCTGACCAAGGGGGAACGTTCTCCTTTGGCTGAGCTTGCGGCGAACCTTTTATAACAGAAACAATTTGGCATTTGCATCGGCTAACCGGTAAAGATTATTTATGTTATTGCTGACCATTGAGTCTTCTTGTGATGAGACGGCCGTTGCAGTTGTTCGCGACGGCCGTGATCTGCTGTCCAATCTGATCATTTCTCAGATCGACACCCATGCCCGCTTTGGCGGCGTCGTCCCCGAACTTGCTTCGCGCCAGCACCTGCAGGCAATCTGCCCACTGGTCGATGCGGCCCTCGAAGACGCCGGGATGACTCTATCTCAGATTGAGGGGATCGCAGTAACCCGTGGCCCCGGATTGATCGGGGCACTGCTGGTCGGGGTGGCCTATGCAAAGGCGCTCGCCTTTACGCTGCAAATTCCGCTGGTCGGTGTCCACCATATCGAAGGACATATCCTGGCGATCCAATTGGAACAAAAGGTCGAATATCCCTTCCTGTCCCTGGCTGTTTCGGGCGGCCATAGCCATCTGTTTAGGGTTGATGGTATCGGTCACTACACCCTGCTCGGCCGGACCATCGATGATGCTGCGGGGGAGGCCTTCGACAAGGTTGCCAAGATGTTGGGCCTGCCTTATCCCGGAGGACCAGTGATCGATCGACTCGCACAGCAGGGGGATGCCTCTACCGTGCGTTTTCCACGCCCGATGCTTAAAAAACCGAACTTTAATTTCAGCTTCAGCGGATTGAAAACCTCGGTTTTGAACCACATTGAATCTCTCGGTGAGACGATCGATGAACAGAAAATTGCCAATATTGCCGCATCTTTTCAAGAAGCAGCCGTCGATGTTTTATTGCAGAAGACGCTTCGCGCTGCCCGACAAGAGGGGCTGTCACGGATTGTTGTCGCGGGTGGCGTAGCGTGTAATTCTGGTTTGCGCCATGCATTTCAGTCGGTGAGTCTCAAGGAATCTATTGACGTTTATTTCCCTTCACCGCTACTCTGCAGTGACAATGCCGCCATGTTGGCCGTTGCTGGTGATGCCTATCTGGAAAAAGGCTTGCGTAGCGCAACAGATTTAAATGCCATATCAAATTGGCCACTGACTGAAGCGGCCGAATATTTCATTGAATAACTGAGGTTAAGGGGTTGTCTGAAGCAATGTACGTTGTTGTTTTATTTTCAGTTTTGCTCAGGACTTAAGATTAAATGTTTCTATGTCGGAGGGTTCGCCATGTGGCGGCGCTGGTCTTTCTTTAGACAGTTCAAACTGAATTTGATCCGCTTGATGCGGCTTCAGGATTCGCCGGAGCGCATTGCGCGCGGCATGGCCTTAGGGCTGTTTCTAGGGATGACTCCGACTTTCGGCATACAGATGATTCTGGCACTGTGCGTCGCGATACTGTTGCGTGAAAACAAGCTGGCCGCAGTCATCGGTGTCTGGGTCACTAATCCGATAACCGCACCGTTTATCTACGGCCTTGAATACGAGATTGGACGATTTCTACTCGGGATGCCTCACCCGGCAATGGAAATTCAGTTTAACTATCAATTTTTTCAACAGTTCGGTTGGCAGGTTATTTTACCTCTCAGTCTCGGTAGCCTGATCTTTGGAATCATCGCGGCGCTGGTTGGCTACAGCATAACCCTCAAGTTCGTGCCCGTTTTGCGCCAATGGCGCATTCCACGCTGGCCACGGCACAAAAAATAGCAGACCGCGCCTTTTTCTTAACCTATTCAATGGGTCATGAAAAAATCAGACCCTACTCAAAGACGCGGGCGAATACGACGGAAGCTTAATCCATTATGAATTACTGTACAAAAAAACGCTTCGGCCAACATTTTCTTAATGATCAATACGTAATCGATAAAATCATGCAAGCGGCTGATATCCAAACTGAAGATCGCAGTGTCGAAATCGGTCCAGGGCTTGGAGTTCTGACCGATCATCTGCTGCAAGCTTCTGCTCAGGTTGAAGCCTTTGAGATAGATCGCGACCTGATTGAACGCCTGAAGCAACGTAACCAGCCCGGTCTGATCGTCCATGAGGGCGATATCCTCAAGGCCAATCTGCCATTGCTGCTCAATGCACCGCCTTATATCCTGGTGGCCAATCTGCCATATAACATTTCAAGCCAGGTGGTTTTTTTGTTGATTCAAAATCGTCAACTGTTCCGTCGTATGGTCTTGATGTTCCAAAAGGAGGTTGGCGAACGACTCTGTGCCGTCCCCGGCACCAAAGATTACGGCATCCTCTCGGTTCTTTGTCAGCTATGGTTCGATATTGAGAGGGTCGTCGAGGTCGGTCCCGAGTCCTTTTCTCCACCGCCCAAGGTCGATTCGCTGGTCTTACGGTTCGAACCCCTGGCACAACCACGTGTTGATCCTATCGATACCGCTTTTTTTACCAAAGTCGTTAAGGCTGCCTTTACCCAGCGGCGTAAACAGATCCGCAACAGCCTGATGGCCGGTGGCTTCCCGCGCGATGCGGTTGATGCGGGGCTCGTTCAGGCAGATATTGCCTCGACCAGACGCGGTGAAACCCTGGATCTGCCCGATTTTTCGCGCCTGACCCAGGCACTTATCAAACAATAAATACGTCGCTATTGTTATTTTTCTCCTTCCCGGTTGCGGATGTTCTAAGCCTTCGTTAATATTGACAAGCCACCTTGTATGCTTGCCTTAAAAAAACGGAGCCTTTATGAAAATCGATTTTGTCCCCCATGGCCATTCCGGTCAGGTTGTGTCTGTTTCAGATCTTCTGGAACAGTTAGATCAACGTATGGCTCCGGCGCAAGATGCCGCCCTTAAGTCTCTCGCCGAAATCCTACTGCAGCAGATCCCCGCTTCGATGCGCGGTGGCCTCAGTGCCGAGGTCCTGTTTGAGAGCCTCGAAACCGTCAGCCTGTTTCTGAATCGTCGTCAAAAGCCGCTCAAGGTCGAGCTTAAGCCTTTGACGCATCCCGGCCATTATTTTCTATTCTGCAACGCTCCTGATGCTAATTACATTTTTACCAGCATTCAGGAATACCTTCACCGTGAGGCATATAATTTTCGTATTGTCTGTCATCCGATTCTGATGGTGACGCGCAGCAAAAGTGGCAAGATACAAACCCTGAGCGGCACTGAGGGGACAGGCGAGCGGGAATCCTTTGTTTGGATAGAGTTGAAACATTTTTCAAAGAGTGGTTGTCAACCACTTGTTTCCAAAATAGAATCAATGATCAGCGCCTGTATTAATATTGCACAAAATCGACCTGGAATGCTGAATGCGGTCGCCAGTATGGGCCAGCAGCCGGCCCTTAAACGGTACGCCGAACTTTTTCACTGGTTATGCGACGGACGCTTTATCCCGGTCGCCTCTTGCCGCTTCAATCCGCTTAAAACGAACACCAAAGACGCTCAGTTCACAGAGATACTGGGGATCGAAAACCTGATCTCAGAACAGGCAGATGTCGCGCTAATCTCAACTGTTGGTGAGCTTCGCTCCGCATCCTTAAGTCCCGTCCTTCTGCAGAAGACTGATCTGCGCTGTCCTATTCATTATTTCGAAAGACTGACCTACTTGGGGATTCGGCAGGAGAGCGAAACCGATGAGGTTATTGAGTGTGGTTTCTGGGGGTTTTATGCCCAACAGGAGATCGATGAACCAGCCTTGAATATCCCCATCCTGGCAGAACGTATCGAAAAGGTTCTGGGTGCTTTGCATATCCCCGAAGCGAGTCATAATTTTCGTAAAATTCGTGAAATTCTCAATTCATTCCCCAAGGTAGAGCTCTTTTTGATGAGTGATGAAGAATTGCGCAAAATGGTCAAATCCTTCATCCAGATGCATCGTCAATCGGGCGTTAAGGTGGTTATCGCCCCCAATATGTCGGGATCAGGGTTAACTCTGCTGCTCATCATGCCGCGCAGTTTCTATTCGACGACCAGTATCAGCCGCATCGAGAAATACCTGAAACGTTATTTCTGTGCTGAGGCCATTGATAGCCGTATTATTCACCTCTCGACCGATTATCTCAGTGTTCATGTCAGTCTGCGTGTCATGCAAGAAAATTTGAGCGTCGATACCATCCAGCTTGAGCACGGTTTGACCCGCCTGGCCTTACCCTGGAACCGAAAATTCAGACAATTGTTAGAACGGGATGCAGATCAGAATTCTCATGCCCTTTATCGGCGTTATCACAAGGCGTTCGACGCCGACTACAAGACACGTCTTCATCCGCGTTTTGCGGTGCGTGATGTGTACAACATTGAACGTGTGCTCGGGGGGGAACGCGCCTTCTTCGACCTCTGGGGCCCTTTTGACGGCGATGAACGCTACTACCGTCTGCAGTACTACAAACGCTCGCGCAGCTACTTAAATGATCTAATGCCTTTTCTTGAGAATCTGGGCTTGACCGTCATAGAAGAGGTCGACTATCTGGTGCGCCCCGATCAGCACGAGATCTATATCAAGAGCTTTGCAGTCCGTTCGAGTCGCACAAACTCTTTGCCTATACCTGAAGTCAAAACCCTGTTGCTTAAGGCCTTGGATGCCCTTGAGGGCGGGCTGGTGGAAAATGACGATCTACATCAACTCTTGATCTTAACCGGGCTTAACTGGCAGGAGATCGATGTCTTTCGGGCCTATCGTAACTACTACTTTCAACTTGGCACAACATTCACCAAAAAACGGGTCGCCTACGCTCTGATCACCAACCCACAGTTCACCGGTCTGCTGTATCGTTATTTTGAGGGTCGTTTTAAGCCCTTTGCCGCCTGGGACGATCCTGTCGCGCGTGAAGAGTTGGTCCTCTCACCGGTGCGCATGGAGTTGGCTGAAGCTCTCTCGGTGGTTGCAGACAGCAATGAGGATCAAATCCTCCGAACCCTCTTCAATCTAATCGATTCCACGGTGCGTACCGGATTCTTCAAGCGGTGTGAAATGGAGGATTATTTCATCAGCTTCAAGATCAGTTCTCTCGGGGTCATGGAGATGCCCGCGCCGCGCCCCATGTTCGAGGTCTATGTGCATGCCGTCAACATGGAAGGGATACATCTGCGCGGAGGCAAAGTGGCGCGTGGCGGGATTCGCTGGTCGGACCGTCCCGATGATTTCCGCACCGAAGTTCTCGGCCTGATGAAGGCGCAGATGACAAAAAATGCGGTGATTGTACCGGTCGGCAGCAAGGGTGGTTTCATCATTAAAACCGCTTTTAGCGGTCGTGAAGAGGGGATGCTACTGGTTAAAGATGCCTACCAGCATCTGATGATGGGTCTGCTCGATCTGACCGACAACCAGACGCGCAAGGGAATTGTCCCCCCCGACAAGATTATCTCCTACGATGAAGAAGATCCCTACCTTGTGGTTGCGGCGGATAAGGGGACGGCCCATCTGCCCGACACCGCCAATGCGATCAGCGATGATTACGGGTTCTGGCTGGGGGATGCTTTTGCCAGTGGCGGTTCCCATGGCTATGACCATAAAAAACTTGGTATTACCGCGCGCGGTGCCTGGGAGAGCGTTAAACGGCATTTTCGTGAAATGGGTCATGACACCCAGACCCAAGTCTTCACCGTGGTCGGCATCGGCGATATGAGCGGCGACGTGTTCGGTAACGGTATGTTGCTGTCGAAGAAAATTCGTTTGCTGGCGGCTTTCGATCATCGCCACATCTTTCTCGATCCCAATCCTGACCCGGCGCTCTCTTTTAAGGAGCGCAACCGGCTTTTCAAGTTGCCACGCTCCTCATGGGATGATTACGATCGCAGGCTGATTTCAGCGGGTGGCGGTATCTTCTCGCGTGAACTCAAAGAGATTCCGCTCTCGCCGCAGGTTCAAAAATGGCTGGGAGTCCGCAACAAATCCATCGACGTGCCGGGACTCATCCAATTACTACTCTGCGCCGAGGTCGATCTGTTATGGAACGGGGGGATCGGCACCTACGTCAAGGCATCGACCGAGAAGCATGCCGACGCCGGGGATCGGCATAACGATCTGGTGCGCGTTGATGCGAATCAGTTGCGCTGTCGGGTCATCGGTGAGGGGGGCAACCTGGGGTTCACCCAGAGAGGGCGCATCGAATTTGCTGCTAACGGGGGCTGCATCAATACCGACGCAGTAGATAACTCAGCCGGGGTTGACAGCTCTGATCATGAAGTGAATCTTAAAATCCTGATGCAGGTCCTGCGTCAGGGTCGCAAGATGAAGACCCTCGAGCAGGGATATGAGCTCCTGACCGAAATGGAAGAGACCGTCTGTCATGATGT
>JAKIUS010000050.1 GCA_021647445.1 Geopsychrobacter sp.
GGTCAGGCTAATTATACCGCCAGCAAGGGTGGGTTGGTCAGCTTGACCCGCTCGCTGGCCCTTGAGTTCGCGCGCTTTCAGATTAACGTCAATGCCGTGGCACCAGGCTTGATCGACACCCCGATGACCCAGGGGATGCCGACCGAGGGGCGCGAGCGACTGATCCGCATGCAGCCGACCGGCAAGATGGGCAAGGTCGAAGATATCGCCGCCGCCGTGAGTTTTCTCGCCTCGGACGATGCCGAGTTTATCACCGGCCAGGTGTTGCATGTCGATGGCGGTAAGAGTTGCGGACTGTTGTCGCTATAAATTTATAAAGGATCAAAATGGACGCTTATCTTGTTGAAGCAAAACGTACCGCCATCGGTCGGGCGCACCCCGACAAGGGACTGTTTCGCGATCTGCGTGCCGATGAAATGCTCGCCGCCTTAATGCGTGGCCTGCTCGCAGGTTTAAAGAGCGGCGAAGCACTCACTCCGGCCATCGAGGATATCTACATCGGCTGCGTTGGCCAGCACCTCGAACAGGGCAAGAATATCGCTCGCCTCGCCGCGCTGCTGGCGGGTCTGCCCGATTCGATCCCAGGTGTCACCATCAATCGTCTCTGTGCCTCGAGCCTGTCAGCCTTCAACTTCGCTGCTTCGACCATCACCGCCGGTCATGCCGATCTGCTTTTAGCTGGCGGCGTCGAACACATGACCCACGTGCCGATGCAAGCCGCGACCGATTATCACCAGGAGTTGCTTTCACGCTACGAATTCCCCTTCAACAACATGGGACTGACCGCCGAAAAGATCGCCGAAGTCTACGGCATCAGCCGCGTTGCACAGGATGATTTTGCCGCCCTAAGTCACCGCCGGGCGCTCGCCGCCCAACAGGCCGGACATTTCGCGCGTGAGATTATTCCGATCTCCATTGGTGAAGATTTGGCCAACAAGGACCAATCACCGCGCCCCGGCACCAGCCGAGAAGGACTTGCCGAACTTAAGACCATCTTCAAAAAAGACGGCACGGTCACCGCAGGCAACAGCTCACCGCTCAATGATGGAGCCAGCCTGTGTTTGCTCGCCTCTGAGACCGCCTGCGAAAAATTTGAGCTCAAACGCCGAGCACGGGTGATCGATTTTTCTCTGGTCGGTCTCGACCCCTGTCAGATGGGCATGGGCCCGGTGCCAGCGATCCGCAAGCTGCTGAACAAAAACCGTTTGACGGTGGCAGATATCGATCTGTTTGAACTCAACGAAGCCTTTGCCAGTCAGGCGCTGGCCTGTATCAACGAACTTCAGTTGCCGTTGCAGAAGGTCAACCCTTGGGGTGGAGCTACCTCTCTCGGCCACCCTTTGGGTTGCACTGGCACCCGCTTGATCACCACTCTGCTTAACGGGCTGGAGCATAGCGATGGACGCTACGGGATCGCCTCTTTATGTATTGGTCACGGCCAGGGGATCGCTACCCTGATTGAAAAACTTTAGCTGACTTGAATTCCGGTGGCCATCGTCCACCTCACGAAATCACAGGAGAAAATCATGTCGATAACTGCATACCGCTGGATGATGAATGGCGTCAAGGAACCACTGACCCGCAAGGAATTTTTCGCTCAACCGACTGCTGATGAGGTGGTGGTCGAGGTCGCTGGTTGCGGCGTCTGTCACACCGACCTCGGCTTTTTCTATGACGGCGTACGCACCAATTCGGAACTGCCCCTGACCCTGGGTCATGAAATCAGTGGCCGGGTGGTCGCGGCAGGCGCAGGTGCCGAAGGTTGGCTGAATAAAGCGGTAATTGTGCCAGCGGTGATGCCCTGTGGCGAATGCGATCTGTGCAAGCGCGGCAAGGGGACCATCTGCCGTAGCCAGCAGATGCCGGGCAACGATATTCAAGGAGGTTTCGCCAGTCATATTGTGGTGCCCGCACGTGATCTCTGCCCGGTCGATGAAGAGCGCCTGGCCGCAGCCGGGCTGGAACTGGCCGATGTATCGGTGGTCGCCGATGCGGTCACCACCCCTTATCAGGCGGTTCATCAGGCGGGTGTCACTGAAGGGAGTCTGGCGATCGTCATCGGCGTCGGCGGGGTTGGCGGTTACTGTGTCCAGATGGCCAAAGCCTTCGGTGCTACGGTGGTTGCAATCGATATCGATCAGGAAAAACTTGATACCATCGCCGGATACGGCGCGGCCAAGACCTTCAACGCGCGCGAAATCAGCGGCCGCGATCTGAAAAAAGCGGTCGGTGCCTTTGCTAAGGAGAATGGCCTGCCGAGTACCGAATGGGTCATCTTCGAATGGTCAGGCAGCAAACCTGGCCAAGAGTCGGCCTACGGCCTGATGGTTCATGGTGCGACCTTAAGTGTGGTTGGTTTTACCATGGCTAAGGTCGATATCCGCCTCTCCAACCTGATGGCCTTTCACGCCCGCGCCATCGGTAACTGGGGCTGCCTGCCGGAACATTACCCGGCGGCCCTCGATCTGGTGCTCGACGGCAAGATCGAACTCAAGGCCTTCACCGAACAGAAACCGCTGGCCGAAATTAACGAAGTCTTTGCCGCGGTACACGAGCAGAAGATGCAACGACGCGCGATCCTAATCCCATAATTTCGTAAGAGGAGATTATTCAAATGGCAACAACAGATCAGATTATTGCTGCAACTTCACCGTCGGAACTGATCGATCATAACCTGGTCGATCAGACAATCGAGAGCCTGTGCGATGGCATGGTTCAATATGAAAAGCGTCCGGCCAAACGGCGCGACGGTTCGGTGGTCGAAGGGCTCTACAACGCCTGGATCATCTTCAACAACCCCAAACAGTTTAATTCCTATACCACCGAGATGGTCAAGGCGACGATTCTCGCCTTTCGCCGCGCCTCGGTTGATCGTGAAGTCAACGCGGTGGTCTTTACCGCAGTCGGCGAAAAAGCCTTCTGTACCGGCGGCAATACCAAGGAATACGCCGAGTATTACGCTGGCAACCCGCAGGAATATCGCCAGTATATGCGTCTGTTCAACGACATGGTCTCGGCAATTCTCGACTGCGACAAACCGGTGGTCTGCCGGGTCAACGGCATGCGCATCGGCGGCGGTCAAGAGATCGGCATGGCCTGCGATTTCACCATCGCCCATGACCTCGCCAACTTCGGTCAAGCTGGCCCCAAGCACGGTTCGGCGGCAATCGGTGGTGCGACCGATTTTCTACCAGTGATGATTGGCTGCGAGCAGGCAATGATCTCCGGCACCCTCTGCGAACCCTTCTCGGCGCATAAGGCGGCACGCCTCGGCATCATCGCCGATGTGGTTCCGGCCTTAAAAATCGATGGCAAGTTTGTCCCTAACCCAACAGTCAATACCGATCAGATGCTTGATGAGTACGGACGTGTTATTCTTGGCGAGTTCAAGAGCGGCGATGATTTCAAGCAGGGCCGTGCGCTGCTCAAGCAGGGCGAGATTGATCTGAGTCTCCTCGATGAAAAGGTCGAGGAACTCTGTGCCAAACTGATCGAGACCTTCCCCGAGTGCATGACCAAGAGTCTCGAAGAGCTGCGCAAACCAAAGCTGCAAGCCTGGAATGCCAACAAGGAGAACTCGCGCGCCTGGCTGGCACTCAACATGATGAATGAAGCGCGTACCGGCTTTCGTGCCTTCAATGAAGGGAACAAGGAGACCGGTCGCGAAATCGATTTTGTCAAGCTGCGTCAGGGCCTGGCCAAAGGGGTGCCATGGACTGAAGAGCTGATTGACAGCCTGATGCCGGGGAAATAACCGGGACAAAAAAAAACGGGTTCAGGATATCCACCCCAAGGGTTCATGCGTCCCTTAGGGTGGATATCCTGAACCTCGCAGCTGAAAGTTTATAAGGAAGGACAAACCGATGAGTGAAAGCCCGTTAAAAGTCTGGCTCGAACGTGACGGCACCCTGTTGCGCCTGCGCCTGGCCCGGCCCAAAGCCAATATTGTCGATGCGGCGATGATCGCCGCTCTTGACGCCGCCTTGGCCGAGCACGGCGACACCAAATCATTGCGCGCCGTGCTGCTCGATCATGAAGGCCCGCATTTCAGCTTCGGGGCCAGTGTCGCCGAACATATGCCAGATCAATGCGCCGAGATGCTCAAATCTCTGCATGCCTTGGTGCGCAACATGCTCAACTTCCCCCTGCCGCTACTGGTAGCGATCAAGGGTCAGTGTCTGGGCGGCGGGCTCGAAGTCGCAGCGGCAGGCAGCATGCTGTTTGCTGCACCAGATGCCAAGCTCGGTCAACCGGAGATCAAGCTGGCAGTCTTTGCCCCGGCGGCCAGTTGCCTGCTGCCCGAGCGCATCGGTCAGGCCAAAGCCGAAGATCTGCTTCTTTCCGGGCGGAGCATGGGCGCCGAAGAAGCTCTAAGTAGCGGCTTGATCGACAATCTCAGCGATGATCCGGAAGCCGCGGCTCTGGCCTGGTTTGATAAGTATCTAGCCTCAAGCAGCGCCAGTACCCTGCGTTTTGCAGTTCTCGCCGCACGTGAAGAGTTCCGCCAACGGGTGATCGCCAAACTGGAGCGGGTCGAGACCCTCTATCTGGCTGAACTTATGAAAACCCACGACGCCGTCGAAGGCTTGAGCGCCTTTGTCGAAAAACGTCAACCCAACTGGAAAGATTGCTAAGGGACTGTCCCCGTTCTTGGGGGGCTGTCCCTCTGGTTCCGTTTGAACACTCGGAAAAAGGGACAGTCCCCAGGTGCGGGGACAGTCCCGGAGGCAAGTCATGACAAGAGTTACCCGTCAAGAGATCATCGACGTCCACTGTCATTGTTTTACCGGAGCTGGCCAGACCGAGAGCGTCACTCACGGTCTGGCCAGACTACGTGAAGCGGGTGTCAGTCAACTGGCGGTGATGGGTCTGGTCAATCCGGATCTTGACGCGCAACAGGTCTGGCAGTTGATCCCCGAAGGGTTTGAAAATCTGGGCGGCCCGCTCTTCAACGAAGCCGATGATCTACTCGAATTCAACCGTCAAAGCGGCGGCATGCTCTTTCCCATGCTCGATACGCGCATGCTGCATGGCCAGCCACAGCAGAGCATCGAGCAGTTATTCCGACGCGGCTTTCGCGGCATCAAAGGCCTCTATCTGCCCGATGACGCCAACGACCTGAACATTTCAAGCATTCCCGCAACCTTCGGCATCAGCCTCAAACAGTATCTCAAACAGGAATGGGCGATCTTCGCCTTCGCTGAGGCCAATGGCCTGCCGGTCCTCTATCACATGGATGCCAGCCGCTACGGCGACATGATGCGCGCCATCCTCAATGATTTCCCACACCTAAGAATCAACTTCCCCCATTTCGGCATTGGCCGCAAAGCCATCAGCCAGATTCTCGACCGTTATCCCAACGTCTTTACCGATATCGCCTACATGCTGCCGCATATCCAGAACAACCCGGTAAGTTACGCCGATTTTATCTGTCATTACAGCACTCGGGTCTGTTTCGGCACCGATGCGCTGTTGTATCAAGCTGACATTATTCTTGACTACATCAAGCTGATGAGATCGTTAAAGCTCCCGCACGCGGTTGAGGACAGACTGTTCGCGGAGAATCCGCGCCACTTTCTGGGGTTAAGTCCCAAGCGGCCAGAGCAGAAAATTGATCCCGCTTACCCTGTGAATATCTAAATGGGCGTATAATGGGCAAAAAGGGGGCAGATAAATCCTTCGAACAAGGGAGATCTGTCATGAATAGACCGATGAAGAGACTGGTACTGTTATTTATTCCGGCTTTTTTCCTCCTCTCCGCCTGCATGCAACCAAACTATACCTGGCAGCATGACACAGGGCTCGGTGAGGCGGACTTTCAGCAGGCGCAGAAGCTCTGTTCCCTGTATGCCGAAGACCAATTTCCTCCGGCCTCCTATGATGGGAACTATCCATACTATTACGATGGCTATCCTTTTGATTATGGTGGTTATCGGCATTTCCACCGCTGGCCTCATCATGGTTATGGCTATGCTTATGGCGGCTACTATTCGCAGGACTATTCTTCAGGCATCAACACCTACGCTTATCAGGAAGATCTGTCGCGGGCCTGCTTAAAGGGAAAAGGCTGGAGTCGCATTCGGATTGATGAGGGGTGACTATCGCTACCATCGATCAAGATCCGGGGAGAACGCCCATGTAATTCTTCTGCCTGCAACGCCCCACTGTACTTATCTCTGAAGAGTATGTTTCTCATTATTGACTTTATTGTAGTTTTGTATAAAATGAGAAACATATTTATGGAGAATTGCCTATGCCTGCAAAATTGTCCGCTATTTCGGAAGCTGTTGCCAACCGTGCCATCGAGGTTGGAGAACAGATTCGCGCTCACCGCAAAGCCTTGGGGGTCAGTGCGACAGCGGCTGCCGAGGCGGCAGGGATGTCTCGGGTGACCTGGTATCGTATCGAAAAAGGTGCAACCTCGGTGACCATGGGAGCCTGTCTGAATGCATTGGCCGTGCTGGGGCTCGATTTGAAGATTACTACCTCCTCTGTTCATGAGCGTGACTCTGACAATAATTCAGGTCATCTCGACTCGATTCCTATCCGTATCGCTTTTGCCGATTATCCTCAGCTTAAACAACTTGCATGGCAGGTCCATGGTATTGATACCCTCTCCCCACGCGAGGCGTTGGATATTTATGAACGAAGCTGGCGTCACCTTGATCAAGAAACTCTGAAGCCACACGAAAGCCAGCTGATTGATGCCCTGCGTTCGGTTTTTAGTGGGGATATGCACAATGTTTGAACGCCCCCACCATCAACGGATTGCTCAGGTTTTGTTGACACTAGATGGGGCTCTGCTACAGAAACACAATTGCCTGTTCGGTGGAGGTACTGCAATTGCGCTTCGTTTTGGTGAATATCGTGAGTCGGTAGATGTCGACTTTCTAATCTCGGATATCGACTGCTATCGAAAACTACGCCTTTTAGTCAAAGGACCCGATGGGATCACGGCACTTTTTCGGGAAAAATCCGGACCCGTCACACAAAGCAGAGATATCCGTGCCGATCAGTATGGAATCAGAACCATGCTGTTGGTTGCCAATGAGCAAATCAAGTTTGAAATTGTTCTCGAAGGACGGATTAAACTACAGAGCCCCGGCGACAATGATCAGGTTTGTGGTGTCGCAACTTTGTCGTCTCTTGATATGGCAACCACAAAATTGTTAGCCAATTCAGATCGCTGGGCTGACGAAGGGGTGTTTAACCGAGATCTGATTGATCTGGCAATGATGCAGCCTTCACGAAAGATGTTGCTCAATGCGGTAGCCAGGGCAGAGCTGGCATATGGCAAAGCCATAGTTAATGACCTTGGTAAGGCTGTAGAAAAATTTCAACTCCGGCAAGAATGGTTACAGCGGTGTATGCAGGCGCTGGAGATCAAGATTCCCCAGGCCGTTCTCTGGGAGAAAATCCGTGCCTTGCGGCGGATTCTGTAGAACAACACAAAACGGGCAATAGAATCTACTGAATTGAAAAAGCAAATTTGACTTGTCATTCATCTGGCGAAAAATGTCTACTCAGCCCTCTCCCAGCCGCCCTTCCCGACGTAACTTGAGCAGATGTGATTCGATATTCTGCAGGGCGAAGGGCTGCAACGGCGAAGGGATATCATCATAGATGAGACTAAGGATTTCTTCTGGGGTTTTGCCTTCAGCGGATAATTTATAGATCGCCTCTTCTCTCTGCTGGCGATGCTGTAGAGTGGTCTGCAAACGATGGGTGCCGCGCATCGGCATACCGTGTGAGGGCAAAATCACCGCGGGGTCAAGGGCAATGATCTTCTTCAGGGTTTGAAGATAGGTTGCCATGTCACCTTCTGGAGCACCGATGACCACGGTGCCGAAACTCTGAATCAGATCTCCGACCAGAAACCAGCGCAGCGATTCGGGGGCCAAAGCAAGCTGCCCGACATCATGACCCGGCACCGCATAAACCCGCACCGCTTCACCCTTCCAACGGGTCAGACAATCCCCCGCCTGTTTGATCTCCACCTGCAACCCCGCGAAATAGGCGGCCCCCTGCTTTTGCAAAATAAGCACACGGGTCTCAGCACTCATCCAGAGCGGCAGGTTCAAACGTCTGGCCAACTCCGGCGCATGTTCATGATGATCTTGGTGATGGTGGGTCAAAAACAGGGCGCTTAAGCGATCCGGCTTCAGGGTGCGCAACAGCTTTTCCAAAACTTGCGCTGATTCAGGCGAAGGATCAACCAGAATCCGCGGCGCAGCTTCGTCGCCCAGTAAAAATGCGGTGGTCCGTTTTAGCGGTGGAAAGGTCTTGGC